>JBPCRR010000207.1:0-8508 GCA_050996645.1 Acidimicrobiales bacterium
GGGCGGCGTGGTCGCCAACGCCTGGCTCGTCGGTGGCGGCGATCCACTTCTCGCCACGAAGGCGTTCGCCGCCTGGTGGGACGGCCAGCCCCGCTACGCGGGCGACCCGATGACCGACTTCGACGCCCTCGCCCCGGCGCTCAAGGAGGCAGGGGTCACCTCGATCCCCGGCGGCATCCATGGTGACGACCGCCGCTATGACGCGGTCCGCTCCATCGCCACCTGGCCGCAGTCCGCTGTGGCAGACCATGAAGTCAACCCGATCAGCGCCCTGACTCTCAACGAGGGTTATCAGGCGTGGCTCGCCAAGACGGTCGTGCCCGCCGATCCGGCCGCCTTTGCCGCTGCGACCCTTTCCGGTCTGCTCGGGGCGCAAGGCATCGCCGCCCCAGCGGGCCTCGACGGCTCGTCACCGCCCACCGGGGTGGTCCTGGCGCAGCTGGCGTCGGCGCCCCTGTCGGCGATCGTCGGCGCAATGTTGCGCTCGAGCGACAACCAGCTGGCGGAGCTGATGGTCAAGGAGCTCGGCTACCGCGACGACGTCGGAACCACGGCCGGCGGGCTGGCAGCCATCGAGTCCACTGACAAGGCGATCGGCATACCCCTCGACGGCGTGGTGATGCGCGACGGGTCGGGGCTCGACTATGGGGACCGCTCGACCTGCGCCACCCTCCTCGACACCTTGAACGTGGGCTTCCGACCGCAGTTCTCGTCCATAGCCGACGGCTTGGCCGTGGCCGGCCAGAGCGGCACGCTCACCTTCCGTTACAGGGGAACCCCGATGGCCGGCAAGCTACGAGCCAAGAGTGGCTCCACGGACCTCGCCGGCGGGCTGGTGGGGTACCTGGACCTGGGCCACCCGGTGCGTTTTGCAATGCTGTTCAACGGCCGCGAGTCCGACGCCGCCCTCTTCCAACACGAGGACGCGATCATCGCAGCGATGGCGCCCTACGCCACGAGCGGTCAATAGCCCACTCACACGGCGTGGCAGACTGGCACGGTTCCCCCGGGCGCGTGGTGGAACGGCAGACACAGCGGGCTTAAACCTCGCGGCCTTCGGGCATGAGGGTTCGACTCCCTCCGCGCCCACCGAGACCGACACCCAAGGCCATCACTCTGGGCGAGGCGAGTCTGGGCGCGGTCCGCATAGGCTCGCGCCTCGGCCGACGTCGTCATTTCACCGCGAGGAGCAGGCATGCGCTTCGGAGTCTTCTACGAGCACCAGATGGCACGCCCCTGGGAGCCCGGCGCCGAGGAGAAGACCTACCAGGACGCGTTGGACCAAGTCGAGCTCGCCGACCAGATAGGGATCCAGCACGTCTGGGAGGTCGAGCACCACTTCCTGGAGGAGTACTCGCACTCCTCCGCCCCTGAGGTGTTCCTGGCCGCAGCCAGTCAGCGCACCAGCCGCATCCGCCTCGGGCACGGCATAGTTGCGCTCCCGCCCGCGTACAACCACCCCGCAAGGGTGGCGGAGCGGATCGCCACGCTGGACCTGGTCTCTCGCGGCCGAGTCGAGTTCGGCACGGGCGAAACCAGCTCCCAAGCCGAGCTGGGCGGCTTCGGCGTCCCCCGTCAGGCCAAGCGCGAGCAGTGGGAGGAGTCTCTGGATGCAGTGACCCGCATGTTCGTCGAGGAGCCCTTCGCCGGCATCGACGGCAGATGGGTCAAGATGCCGCCGAGGAACGTCGTTCCCAAGCCGGTCCAAAGACCCCACCCCCCGCTGTGGGTGGCGTGCAGCAGGCGCGACACGATCCTGATGGCCGCCCACAAGGGCATAGGCGCGCTGTCGTTCTCCTTCGTCGAGCCCGAGGAGGCCAAGGAGTGGGTCGACGAGTACTACCGGATCATCAAGTCGGATGCCTGCACCCCCGCGGGGTTCGCGGTGAACCCGAACGTGGCCGTCGTGCTGCCGTTCATGTGCCACGAGGACGAGCAGGCCGCCATCGCAAGAGGAATAGACGGCGCCCACTTTTTCGGCTACTCCCTGGCGCACTACTACGTCTTCGGCGATCACCGCCCCGCTCGCACGAACGTGTGGGAGGAGTTCCTCGAACAGCGCGACATGCGGGGCTTCGCCCGCGACATCGTCACCGCTGACCAGGCCCCCCTCGGGGTCAAGCTGCTCCAGAGGGGCCTCGGCTCCCTCCGGGGCGCGATCGGCACTCCGGAGCAGGTGCTCGACCTCCTCCAGCGATACGAGAAGGCCGGGGTCGACCAGGTGATTTTCGTGTCCCAGGCCGGCCACACCCGCCACGAGCACGTCATGGAGTCGCTGGAGCTGTTCGGAAAGTCGATCCTGCCGCACTTCGCCGATCGGGGCGAGGAGCACGAGCAGGCCAAGGCGGAGCGGCTGGCACCCTACGTGGAAGCTGCCCTGTCGCGCCGTTCGCCGCCGCACCAGGCCCCTGCCGATTACGTCATACGGGTGAGCGGTGAGCCCTCCCCGGCGCCGGCACTGCGGCCTGGGGGCCGGAGGGGGCCCGAGACCGTCGAAGAGAGCCTCCGCCACGGGCTGCGACTCCTGACCGCCGGCGCCCTCCAACGATTCAGTCCTTCGCTGCTCGAGCGCACGCTGGGCAGCGACCTCGCCCTTGGCATGGTGTTCGGGGCCATGGCCAAGCGCTTCAACCCCGAGTCCGCGCTTGGTTGGCACGGCGACATCCAATGGACCCTCGAGACAGCGGGGGGATCGCGCGAGTGGCACCTGCACGTGGACGGCGATTCAGCGTCCGCTGTGCGCGGCCGCGCCTCCGAGCCCGACCTCAGCATCCGGCTGCCTTTCTCACTGTTCCTCGGGATAGTCCGCGGTGAGACGAGCCTCGGTGCCTTGATGCTCGGCGGCTCCCCGCTCCGAGTCACCGGCGACCTGGCCTTGATAGGCCGCATGGCGGAGATGTTCGTGCCCGCGGGGACCTTCTAGGGATGAGCGAGCCACAAGGGTCCGTCGCCCGCCCAGCAGAACCCGTTTCGCCCTACGCCAAGTGGTGGCCCCTCGTCGCCGTCTCGCTGGCGATCTTCATGCTGCTGATCGACATAACGGTCGTCAATGTCGCCCTGCCGAACGTCCAGTCAGATCTTCACGCCACATTCGCGAACCTGCAGTGGGTGATCAACGCCTACGCCCTCACGCTGGCCTCCCTCCAGCTCACCTCGGGCTCGCTCGGCGACCGCCTTGGCCGCAAGCGCTTGTTCATCACTGGTATAGCGCTGTTCGCCGTCGCTTCCCTCGGCTGCGGCCTCGCGCCCAGCGCGGCCGCGCTGGACTGGCTGCGTGCCCTACAAGGGGTGGGCGGCGCGGTCATGTACTCCAATTCCATCGCGCTGTTGAGCGACAACTACGCCGGCCGGGACCGCGCCACCGCTTTCGGGGTGTGGGGTGCCGTCTCCGGGGCATCGGTGGCGATTGGCCCGCTGGTCGGCGGAGCGTTGACCACGGCGCTCGGTTGGAGGTGGATCTTCTTCATAAACCTCCCCCTCGCCGGCGCTGCGATCGTGATCTCGGCGCTCCGCCTCCACGCCGCTCGGCCCCAGTCCCGCCGCCGGATCGACTGGCCAGGCCTGGTCAGCTTCAGCGCAGCGCTTGTACTGCTGGTGTACGCACTGGTCGACGGGAACAACGCCGGGTGGTCCAGCCCACGGATAGTCGCGATGCTGGCCGGCGCCGCGGTTGTCCTGATCGGCTTCGGGATCGTCGAGCTCCGCACCGCCCATCCGATGCTCGAGCTTCACCTGTTCCGCCGCCCCGGGTTCGTGGGTGCCCAGATCGGAGCCTTCGCCATCTCGGCGTCGCTGTACTCGAGCTTTTTGTACCTGACCCTCTACCTCCAAGACGTCCTAGGGTTCAGCGCACTCCAGGCCGGTCTGCGCCTCCTCACCCTGTCGGTGCTGTCCTTCATCGTCGCCCCGCTCGCCGGCAAGCTCACCGACAGGGTGCAGTTCCGCTTTCTCATCTCGGTGGCGCTGGGCTTCACCGGCGCCGGATTGCTCTTGATGCACGGCGTGACGGCGTCGTCGTCGTGGACGGCGCTGCTTGCAGGGTTCATCGTCGCCGGGATAGGCAGCGGGGCGATCAACCCCCCGCTCGGCTCCCTGTCGGTCGGTGTCGTCCCGAGGGAGTCCGCCGGCATGGGCTCGGGCATCAACATCACCTTCAGGCAGGTGGGGATCGCGACAGGGATCGCGACCATGGGGGCGGTGTTTCAGAGCCGGGTGACGCGCTCGCTGACCCATCAACTCCCTCAACTCGGCACCGCCAACTTGCATCAACTGGGCGCTGCGGTGTCCTCGGGAGGCTTCGCCCAGGCGCTCAGCCGGGTGCCGGCCGCGGCACGGCATCAGGTCGGCGAGGCCGCCCGTACTGCGTTCGTCTCGGGGCTCAACGAGCTGTTCCTGATCGGAGGGGGCGTCGCGCTCGTCGGCGGCGCCGCCGCACTCCTGCTCATCCGCCAGCGCGACGTGATCTCCGGCCACGACGAGGCCGCCTGGACGCCCGAGGCGGCCTGAGCCGTCCGAGCCCTGCCGCCCGAGCCCTGCACCGCCGGAGCCCTGCGCCGCCCAGCGTCAGTGCCCCACCTGACCCGGCGTCAACCCTGAGAGCTTGCGATGGTCCCAGGAGATGACGATATCGGGCTCCACCACGATGAGCACCCGCTCGGGTGCCAGCGCCACCGCCGCGGCCCGTGACTCGGCGCTGAGGCCGCCCGGCGTGCCTCGCCCGAAAAGCATCTCTCCCGCCCGGCGCGACACGTCGAGGTCGGCGAATATCTGGGCTCGACCGCGCAGCTCCACGGCCCGGAGCTCGTCGAAGATCTCACCCCGCTCGACCAGCACGGTGATCGCTGGATCGCGGCGAAGGTTGCGCACCTTCTTCGAGCGCTGGTCGGTCCAAAGCCCCAGCCGACCTTCCCAGAGCAGGTACGCCATGGGGACCAGGTCAATGCCACCGTCGCCGTCGAGGGTGGCCACGTGACACCGCCGCTCGGCTGCGAGAAACTCGCCCACCTCGGCCTCCGACATCGCCGAGACGGCTCGGCTCGTGTCGGTCATTGGGCGTAGGCTGGCGCCCACCGACGCCGGTGTCAAGCCCATCGCCGAAAGGAGCCCGCCGTGTCCGACAAGAATCAGCAGTTCCGCCTCCGGGGGATCAACCACCTGGCGCTGGTGTGCAGGGACATGGCCAAGACCGTCGAGTTCTATTCGGGCGTACTGGGCTTGCCGCTGGTCAAGACGATCGAGCTCCCCGAGGGCATGGGCCAGCACTTCTTCTTCGATATCGGCAACGGCGACTCGCTCGCGTTCTTCTGGTTCCCCAACGCTCCCGAGCCCGCGGTCGGAATCTCGTCGCCTGCGGCCTTGCCGGGCCGCGGCGAGATACTCACTGCGATCGCCTCGATGAACCATGTCGCGTTCGACGTGGCGCCCGAGGACATCGAGTCCTACCGGGAGAAGCTCGTCGCCAAGGGCGTGGACGTGGGCGAGATCCTCAACCACGACGACAGCGCCTTCGGGGTCACCCGCGACATGCACGACGGCGTGTTCGTCCGTTCCATCTACTTCATGGACCCAGACGGGATCCTGCTCGAGTTCGCGGCCTGGACCCGCGAGCTCACCCCTGGCGACGTCAGGCACGCCCCGAGCGCGCCGTGGCGCGTGCCGAAGCCGTGAGCTAGTGCGGCCGGCGATGATCACCGGCACGGCGCGGCGCCAATTGCGAACAGCGTGCCGCGCCAACTGATCGCCTGGCCTCGACCCTTACGTGGCCTCAGCCGGTCCGGGCCGCTCCCCCAACCGCCTCGAGCCGCCAATGGGGTTGTCGCCACCCTGCCCCCAACGAGGTCCCCCGGGCCACCAGTGCCACAGCACAGCCGCCGAAGCCAGCGCCGGTGAGGCGTGCCCCATAGACACCGGGGACCGCCATCAGCCGCTCGACGACGCGATCGAGCTCGGGCGTCGACACCTCGAAGTCGTCCCGCAGCGATCGGTGGCTGTCAACCATCAACCTGCCGGCGCTGGCGGGGTCGCCGGCGCTCAGGGCGGCGACGAACTCGAGCACCCGGGCGTTCTCGCTGATCACGTGGCGGGCCCGACTGGCCGTCACCGGGTCAGCTATGCCTCCCAGGTCGGTCAACGATGCGCCCCGTAGCGGCCCGATCGCAGCCGCCGCCTCCTCGCACGTCGCCCGCCGAGAGGCATAGTCGGAGCCCGCCAGGCGACGGGCGCGGCCAGAGTGCACGGCGACCACCTCGACCTCCTCGGGCAGCTCCACGGGCGTCACCACGCCGGCCGCGCAGTCGAGGAGAAGGGCGTGGCCGGCGACGCCGCACGCCGAGGTCAGCTGGTCCATGATCCCGCACGGGACGCTCGACGCCTGCTGCTCGGCGCGCTGGCAAAGACGGGCCAGCTCCAGAGGCGGCCCTTGGAACCCGAGCGCGAGGGCGACCGCCAGTTCCAACGCTGCGCTCGACGACAGGCCCGCTCCAACAGGGAGCGTCGAGGTAACCGAACCGACGCCACCCGCCGGAGGGCGCAGTTCCTTGACGACCCCCGCCACGTAGCGGGCCCACTCGGGGAGGACCGCCGCGGGGTCGCCGACAGAAAGCGGCACTCGCGTCGGGTCTTCAGCGTCGGCTGAGACGAGGTGCACCGTGTCGCCGCCGGGCTCCAGGCGGCCCGTCGTGCCCAGATGGACCGCCATTGGCAAGGCGTACCCGCCGCAGTAGTCGGTGTGGTCGCCTATGAGGTTGACCCTGCCTGGCGCAAAGGCCCGGACCGTCACTGTGCGGCGCTTACCGATCGCAGCTCGGCTGCTGCGTCCTCTGGTCGCACCGGGTTGAAGTACACCCCACTGCCCAGCTCGCCGGCCGCCACGAATCGCTGGGTGCCCTGGGCGCGATACAGCGGTGCCACGTGCGCGTGCACGTGGGCGGTCGGCCAATTTGCGCCGTCGGTCGGACGCTGGTGCCACCACAGCATGTAAGGCATGGCAGCGCCGAAGAGGGCGTCGAGGCGACCGAGGACGTCGATGAGCACCGCTGCAGCGCCGGCGGGATCACGGACGGCCGGCAGGTCCGGGAGGTGGTCCAGGGGGGCGATCACCAACCCGTATGGCCATGTCGCGGCGTGCGGGACCCAGGCCCGCCAGCCTCCAGCCGAGACGACCAGGCGTGCATCGGGCTCCTCCGCACATATGGCGCAGGTTTGGGTGCCGAGCTCGGCCCGGGGATGGGGTGGCACCGCGTCGAGGGCGTATATCTGGCCGTGGGGATGGGCGATCGTGGCGCCCACCTCCGCTCCGCGGTTCTCGAACACCAGCACGTAGTCCACGTCTGACCGAGCCCCGAGGGCTGCCGTGCGGGCACCCCAAAGAGCCACGACCTTGGCGGCGCCGTCGACTCCGAGGTGGGGAAAGGATGCGTCGTGCACCGGGGTGTAGAGCACGATCTCCGCTCTGCCGTCGGGCAGGGGCGGCCACCGGTTGGGGAACCAGCGGACATCGTAGGGCTCGGGCGCTTCGAGGCCGCCGGGGCAGAAAGGGCACTGCGCGGCGGGCAGGTTGGGCCGCTGTTGCCTGCTTTCGACCACCACGACGGCTTCGCCCGTGAGCGGGTCGACTCGGACGTCCGGGCTGGCCACTGACCTCGAAACTAGGGTGCCGGGATGCAATCAGTCGAGGAGCCACCGCGATGAGCGAGCCGACGGACGATGTAGTCGCCATCGCCGAGTCGGTCCGCAGGGGCCAGCGAAGTGCGACCGATGTCCTCGAGGAGTGCTTGGCGAGGATCGGCGCGGGCAACGCGCGCCTGAACGCCTTCGTCCACCTCGACGCCGACGGCGCACGGGCGCAGGCCGAACGGATCGACAGGGCGGTCGCCGCGGGAGAAGACCCCGGTCGCCTGGCCGGCGTGCCGATCGGCGTAAAGGATCTGGAGGATTGTGAGGGCATGCCCACCTCCCACGGCTCCCAGCTCTACAAGGGCCGCCCGCCCGCCCGAGACGACTCGGTACACGTGGCGCGTCTGCGCGCCGCCGGGGCGGTCCCGGTCGGCAAGACCGCGGCGCCGGAGTTCGGCTCGCTGGCGCTCACCAGCACCAAGGCGTGGGGGACCACCCGAAACCCCTGGGACCCCGCCCGGACCCCCGGCGGCTCGAGCGGAGGATCCGCTGCCGCCGTGTCGGCTGGCCTCGTGCCGATGGCGACCGCAAGCGACGGCGGCGGCTCCACTCGGATACCCACTGCGTTTTGCGGGCTGGTCGGAGTCAAGCCGAGCTACGGGCGGATCCCCCACCCGCGCGCGATCCCCTCGCAGACCTCCTGCTTCGGCGCGCTGGTGACTACCGTCGCCGGCGCGGCGCGCCACCTCGACGTGGCCGCGGGCCCGCATCACCGCGACCGCACGTCTCTGCCTGCGCCGACTCTGCGATACGAGGCCGCTATCGAGGATTTCGACATTCGCGGCCTGCGGGCGGCGTGGTCGGGGGGAGTTGGGGTTGCGTGGGGTGACGCCG
>JBPCRR010000208.1:0-4691 GCA_050996645.1 Acidimicrobiales bacterium
CACCCGCCGGCCCGACCCGCCGACGAGCTCGATGGGCTGGTCGTAGGACAGGTCCAACCACGCCGGCATCACCCGCCGATGCCGGGCGAGCAGCTCGGCGTGTAGCCCGGGCGTTGCAACCCCGTCGCCGGCCGTGCCAGACGTGTTGGTCACCGGGCGGGCGCCTGGCGGGCGCGGCGGCGGTCCGTGTCGACGCCCCTCGGTAGCTTCTCGGGTGGCCAGCCGAGCAGCTCGACTGCGGTGTCGAACGCGTAACGGTCGGTCATGCCACCCACGTAGGCGACGGCTGCGCGCACGGGGTGCCCCCCGGCGTCGACGTCGGCCAGCAGTCCGGGGTCGGACACGAAGCGGTCCACCAAGGCGCTAAGCACACCTATGACCGCGCGCCCTTGGGCCTGCGACGCCGGCCGGGTGTAGATCCGCTCGTAGTTGAACGAGCGCAGCGCGCTCAACGCAGCCGCCTCATCCGGCGCCATGCCGATGACGCCACGGTCCACGATGCTGTCCACCAAGGCGTTGATGAACGTCCGCAGCTGCGCCGACCGGGTCCTCCCCGCCACCTCGGCGACCTGCGCGGGCAGGTCGGCGGGGTCCACGATCCCCGCGTGGACTGCGTCTTCGAGGTCGTGCGCGCTGTACGCGCACCTGTCGGCCCAGCTGACCACCACGCCCTCGGGCGTCAGAGGGGTCGGCAACGACCAGCTGTGGTGGCGCACCCCGTCCAAGGTCTCCTCACACAGGTTGAGCGGCGCCAGCACCACGTCTGCGCCCCAAATGGCGTGGTGGTAGCCCTCCGGCAAGTATGGGTCGAAGGCGTCCTCGCTGGCGTGGCCGCCGGGCCCATGCCCGCAGTCGTGGCCGAGCGCGATCGCCTCGGTGAGATCCACGTTGAGCCCCACAGCCCTAGCCACGGCGGTGGCCACCTGGGCGACTTCGAGGGCGTGGGTCAGCCGGGTCCGCTGGTGGTCCGCGGGGAACACGAACACTTGCGTCTTGCCCGCGAGGCGCCTGAAGGCCGCGGCGTGAAGGATGCGGTCCCTGTCGCGCTGGAAGCAGGTCCGCAGCGGGTCCGGCTCCTCCTCGTGGCGGCGCCGGCCGGCACCGAGCGCCCTCGTCGCCCCCGGGGCGAGGATGGCGTCTTCGGCCTCCTCCCGCCTGGTCCTGTCGACCCGTCCGGCCCCCACCGCCGGCGGAGGAGCTCCACGGTGGGCCACGACCACGCCGGCGTCGGTCAGCTCCCCCTGCATGGTTCCAACCCACGTGTCGCCGCGCGCCGTCATCGTCGCTCACGCTACCGCTGGCCTACGATGGATAGCCGGCCCAGATTCGAGGAGACCACACCGTGGACGTACGCATCGGAGTCACCCACAGCCCGAGGGAGATCGAGGTCGAGTTGGCCGACCACAGCGACGTCGAGGCAGTGGTGGCCCAGATCGAAGCCGCTCTCACGTCGGAGACCGGGCTGCTGTGGCTGTCGGACCGCCGCGGCAGGCGGGTGGGGGTGCCGGCGGCCAAGCTGGCCTATGTGGAGATCGACGCCGCGCACGACGAGCGCCGGGTCGGCTTCGGCGCCGCGGTCAAGTAGCAGGCTCGAGTAGCTCCATTGGTCGATCTCCTGGACCGCCGCCTGGTCTTCGTCACCGGCAAGGGCGGCGTCGGCAAGACCACCGTCGCGGCGTCCCTGGCGCTCCTCGCCGCCAACCGCGGCAAGCGGACGCTGGTCTGTGAGGTGGACGCGAAGGGCAACCTGGCGGACTTCTTCGAGACCGCACCCACCGCCTTCGCCGAACGCGAGATCGCGCCGCAGCTGTGGGCGATGTCCATGGACACGGAAGCTTCGCTGCGCCAGTACCTCACCCTGCAGCTGAAGCTTCCGCTGGTTGCGCGAATCGGACCACTGGCGCGGATGTTCGACTTCGTGGCGTCGGCTGCCCCCGGGGTGCGCGAGATCGTGACGGTCGGCAAGCTCTGCTGGGAGGTGAAGGAGCGCCACTACGACCTGGTGGTGGTGGACGCTGCGGCCAGCGGCCACATTGTCAGCCAGCTGGCCGCTCCCCAGGCGATCAACCAACTGGTCCAGGTGGGCCTGGTGCGCCAGCAGATGGGCTGGATGCTCGACATCCTCGACGACCCCGCCACCACCGGGCTCGTGGTCGTGGCCACCCCGGCGGAGATGCCGGTGTCGGAGACCCTCGAGCTGACCGAGAAGGTGGCTACCGAGACCAAGGTCGACCTGGCCGCGGTGGTGGTCAACCGGGTGCTGCCGGAGCTGTTCAGCCGCGGGGAGGAGGAGGTCTTCGACGGCCTGGGGCGGCCTGAGGCCGAGGCGACCCTCGACGAGGCCCTGGGCGGCGCGGCGCGCCCCCTGCTTGACGCGGCGCGCATGACCGTGGCGATGCGCCGGGGCCGGACTGAGCACCTGGAGCGACTCAGGGCCGAGATCGCCCCGTCGGTCCCGATGCTTTACGTGCCCTACCTGTTCTTTCGCAACCACGGGATGCGCGCGACCCGGATGGTCAGCGAAGCCCTTTCAGCGGAGCTGGGGTACTGAGAGCCGTGGGCCGCTCCGACGCCGAACTGCCCGCTCAGAGGGTAGCGCGGGCCGCCGAGCTCCCCGCTCGGCCGGTCTCGATCGAGGCGTTGATATCGTCGCGCGAGATCGTTATCGCGTGCGGCTCTGGCGGGGTGGGCAAGACGACAACCGCGGCGTCGATCGCGGCGATGGCGGCGGTCAGGCACGCCGGGAAGGTTTTGGTGGTGACCGTCGACCCGGCGCGGCGGCTGGCTTCGGCTCTCGGACTCGAGGGGATCGGCAACGTTGAAAGCCGCGTGCCAACCTCCGCGTTCGCTTCGTCGGGCGTGCGTCCGAGGGGTGAGTTGTGGGCGGCGATGCTCGACACCAAGCAGAGCTGGGACGCGCTGGTTCGCCGCCACGCCCCCGACGCCGCCACGGCGGAGCGCATCCTCGAGAACCCGCTGTACCAGAACATCTCGGGGAAGTTCGTCCAGAGCCATGACTACATTGCGATGGAACGCCTATACGAGCTGCACGCCGAGGGCACCTTTGACCTCATCGTCGTGGATACCCCGCCGACGCGAAACGCGGTGGACTTCATAGAGGCGCCGCAGCGGATGGCGGAGTTCTTCTCGTCGAAGCTGTTGCGACTCTTGATCGTGCCCTACCGAAGCAGGATGGTCAACCTGGCGTCGCGGCCGTTCTACCAGGTGGCGGACCGCATCCTCGGCTCGCAGTTCCTCCAGGACATTGCGGAGTTCTTCATCCTGTTCCAGACGATGTACGACGGGTTCGTGCAGCGCGCCCGCGCGGTGGAGCGCCTGCTGCGTGACCACCGCACCACCTTCGTGGTGGTGAGCACGCTCGAGGCGGCCCCCCTACACGAGGCCGAGTTCTTCTTGCGTGTGCTG
Organism: Acidimicrobiales bacterium; assembly: GCA_050996645.1. Classification (GTDB taxonomy): domain Bacteria; phylum Actinomycetota; class Acidimicrobiia; order Acidimicrobiales; family Palsa-688; genus JBPCRR01. Next base: position 3,427 of record JBPCRR010000208.1, read on the forward strand.
TCCGCGAAGAAGTTCCACGTCGGCGCGCTGGTGCTGAACAAGGTCCTGCCCGACTACCTCCTCGAGCCAGGAGCTGGCGAAAGGGCGGAGCGGCTCTGCGCCGAAGCGGCGGAGCTCGCGAACGGCGGCCTGGCCGAGGAACTGGGGGCGGAGCGCGCTCAACTCGAGAGGGTCTTTCGCGAGGTGGGCGAAAACTTCCGCAACTTCGCCATCGTGGCCCAGCGCGAGGCCAAGCAGCGCGGCGAGCTGGCGACGGTGCCCGACGTCGTGGCGTCGGTGCCCGAGTTCGACTCCGACATTGCCGACCTGGCGGGACTGCTGGAACTGGGGGCCCAGATCTGGGCCGAACCCGCCCGAGCGAACTAGGGGCTGGCGGGCGTGGCGACGCTGGCGGAGCTGGTGCGGGAGCACACCGCCCTGCGCGGCCCGGTCGTCGAGCACCTGCAGCGGCTGGTGGCTTCCTGGGGCACGCTGTCGGATCTTTGTTTCGCTGACCTGCTGCTGTTCGTCCCCGTGGTGGGGTCGGAGGAGCGCTTCGTCGTGCTGGGCCAGGTCCGGCCGACGACGGCGCAGACCCTGCACCTCCAAGACCTCGTCGGCCACGTCATAGGCGAGGGCGAGCGCCCACTGGTCGGGCGGGCGTGGCGACTCGGCAGCGTGGTCGAGGGCGAGGTCGCCATCCCGAGCCGAAACGAGCAGGCACGCCAGGTCTGCATACCGGTTCGCTGGCAAGGCGAGCTGGTGGCCATCTTGACCCGGGAGTCGGCGCTGTCGGTCGGCCGCCGGCCTGGCCAACTCGAACGCGTCTACGTGGAGGTGTTCGACCGCCTCGCGCGGATGATCTCCACCGGCGAGTTCCCCTTCCCTGCCGAGGAGGTGGACACCAGCGAGATGCTGCGGGTCGGCGACGGCGTGCTGGTGCTCGACGCCATGGCGCGGGTGGACTACGCGTCGCCGAATGCCGTCAACGCCCTTCACCGCATGGGGATGTCCTCGGGGGTGGATGGGATCAGGCTCGACGAGGCGGGGCTGCAGGAGAAGGTGGTAACCCAGGCGTTCGCAACCCGTTCGCCAGCGACCGAGGAGCTCTCAGGGGGATCCGACGTGGCTGGGAGGATCCGCGCGGTCCCGCTCCTCGACCACGGCAGCGTCACAGGAGCGCTGGTTCTGCTGCGCGACGTCAGCGACCTCCGCCGCCGGGACCGGCTGCTGCTGTCCAAGGACGCCGCGATTCGCGAGGTGCACCACAGGGTCAAGAACAACCT
>JBPCRR010000260.1:0-4477 GCA_050996645.1 Acidimicrobiales bacterium
CCATGAACGCGAACGCCGTGCACACCACCCCCAAGGCGCCGACCGCGAGCAGCACCCGACCCGGAGGGACCGCCGCAGGCAGGCCTGTCAGCGCGAACGGGGCATAGATCACTGCCGTGATCACGAGCGACACCGCCACCACGCCAAGTGTCGGGCTGTCGTGCAACTTGCGCGCGGCGATCATGGGCCCCACCGCATAGCCGACTGCAACGAGGCCGACCTCCCCCACCGACGGGAGATCTGCCGCCGACACGTTGAAGCCGAGCAGTACCCCTACACCGACGAGGCCAACCACTAGGCCCGACATCCGCCGGCGGTCGACCCTGTCCTCGCCCCCGACGATCATGACCAGCACCGCCCCGATCAACGGAACGGCTGCCACGAGCAGCCCCGACAGCGAGCTCGACAATCGCCGCTCGGCGTCGGAAAGAAGCAGCCATGGAATGCTCACCTCGATGAGCGTGTAGGCCGCCAGCGGCCGCCAGCGTGCCAGCAGAGGCCGCAGGTCCCCGCGGATGGCGGCGAGCGGCAACAGCATGGCCGCCGCCACCGCAGTGCGTGCGCACACCAAGGTGGCGGGAGAGAGGTATCGCACCGAGACCCTGATCAACAGGTAGGGGAAGCCCCAGACCACACCCATGGATGCGAACAGGAGGAGCGCGCGCCGGTTCACGGTGCTGCCACCGGAAGGCTAGATGGAACAAGGGGCAGCCCCCGTCCGTTATCCCCGCCGTTGGTCTGCCACCATGTAGCGCAGGCAACAGCCGGGTTTCTATGAGAGGAGTCGTTCTGCCGCAGGGTAAAGAAGATGCCATCGTGCTCGAGGGCACCGTCAGCGAGGCGCTCAAAAACGCCATGTTCCGCGTCGAGCTCTCCAACGGGCACGAGGTCCTGGCCCACAACTCGGGCAAAATGAGGATGAACCGCATCCGGGTGCTGCCCGGTGACAAGGTGCAGGTCGAGATCAGCCCCTACGACCTCACCCGCGGTCGCATCACGTACCGCTACAAGTAGCGCGAGCGGGCGGGCCGGCGTCAGTCCCCTTCCCCGGCATCGGCGGCGAGTATCCCGTTGGCGGCGGCCAGCGCGGTCGCAGCTCGCACCGCCTCCTCGTACACCGCGGTGAGGTGGCGCTCCGCTATCGCCTGGTCCAGCGCCAGCGGCGTCGGCCCGAGAGAGCGGACGACCGCGCCGGGGTCTGGCGTCGGCCGGATCGCGATCGCGCGCGGAGAGGCGGTCGAGCCGCCCGACAAGGAAACCGCCTCGCTGTCGCCGGTCTCGCCGGCCTGGCGCTCTCGCCCAGGTAGCTCGCCGTCGAGGGGGATCCCCCAAAAGCGGGCGTCGGCCACCTTGCGCGCCGCGCCGGTTCTGCGTCTCTTGGTCACGCCGCCTCCTCCTCGTCGGGGCCGGCCGGCGATGAGTGCAGCCGGGCGTCGTCGGAGGACTCCTCCTCAATCAGCTCCTCGGCCTTCAGGCCGAGCGCCACTCGCAGCTGGCTGGCATCCAGGTCGCCGAGCGAGGAACGCGCAGGCAGAACCAGTCCGGCCACCTGGCGCTTGCCGGCGACGATCTCCTCGACCCTCTCGTCAACAGTGCCGGGGCACACGAGACGGTGCGACATGACGGTATTTGTCTGGCCGATCCTCCACGCCCGGTCCCTCGCCTGGTCCTCGACGGCGGGGTTCCACCACCTGTCGTAGAGGACGACGTGGCTGGCTGCAGTCAGGTTGAGGCCCGAGCCGCCGGCCTTTATCGACAGAACCAGTGCCCCCGCCCCCTTCCCATTTTGGAACTGGTGGATCAGCTGGTCCCGCGCGCTGCGCCCGAGCCCGCCGTGGTAACAGCCGACGTGGCGCCCGGTGCGCTCCGAGAGGTACACGGCCATCCGCTCCCCCCACCGGGCGAAGTGGGTGAAGATGAGGATCCGCTCGCCGGCGGCGAAGACGTCTTCCACGATCTCCTCCAGGCGTGTCAACTTGCCGGATCGCCCTTCGAGGGCAGAATCGCCGTCGCCGCCGAGGTAGGCCGCGGGATGGTCACAGATTTGCTTCAGCGCGGTGATGGCCGCCAGCACCTGACCCTTGCGCTGGTTGGCATCGCGGTCCAGCCCACCCTCGATGAGGCGGTCGATCACCGCCTGGTACAGGCCGATCTGTTCCCCCGTCATGGCGCAGTGGTCGAGCTTGTCCACCTTGTCGGGCAGCTCGGCGGCGATCTCGGGCTCGGTCTTGGTGCGACGGAACACGAGCAACCCGTTCAGGGCGCGCAACGCCCCTTCCTCGGTCGAACCCGACTTGTCGCCGGTTCGCGACAGGCGCTCGATGAAAGACGCGCGGGAGCCGACCAGGCCGGGGTTGGTGAAGTCGAGGATCGACCACAGATCGCCGAGGCCATTTTCGACAGGCGTCCCGGTCATGGCCAAGCGTGAGCGCGCGGGGATCTGGCGGAGGGTTCTCGCCGTGTCGCTCTGGTGGTTCTTGATGGCCTGAGCCTCGTCTATCACTAGGTTCTGCCAGTCGACCCGGGAGAGCAGGTCCACGTCGCGAGCACCGGTCGTGTAGGTGGTGAGCAGCACGTCGGCGCCAGACACGAGATGCTCTATGTCCTCCACCTGCGCCCGACGGGGGCCGTGGTGCACGGCCACCCTCAGTCCCGGCGTGAACCTTTCTGCTTCCGTCGCCCAGTTGCTCAACACCGCCGGCGGGCACACCACCAGGCTTGGCCCCTCTGAGGCGTGAGCCAGCAGATGCGCCAGGACGGTCGGGGTCTTGCCCAGGCCCATGTCCATCGCCAGGCAACCTCCGAGCCCGGCGCGATCCAAGAAGCCGAGCCAACCCGCGGCCTCGGCCTGGTAATGCCGCAGTTGGCCGTGGAACCCCGGCGGGGCCTCCAGCGGGGCGGGTGGGTCAGTAGTGGCACCCTTGAGCAACTCCACGGCCCACCCCTGGCCGCCGACCTCGACGGGGCCGCCGAGTGCGCCGCCTTCGAGGCCAACCGCGTGGCGGATGAGTGCGGCTCCCGACAGCTGTGTGATCGACGCCCGTTCCGCCAGCGCGGCCGCAGCGTCCATCAGGTCGGCCCTGTCTATGTGGACCCATCGACCCTTCACCTGCACCAGCGGCTTGGCTTCGGCGACCAGCCTGGCTATCGCCGAGGCATCCAGCTCGAGGTCGTCGAAGAAGACCGACCAACGCACGTTGGAGAGCTGCTGAATGCCGACCTGCGCCTTGCCCCCGATCCCCTCCGCGAAGAGGTGCAGCTTCGGCGACGGGCGGCGGCGCGAGATCCTAGGGAGGTAGACCTCGAAGCCCGCTGCCGCGATCATCGGACCGGAATTGAACATCAGGTCGGCCGCTTCGTCCCCGTCGAGGATTACCTGCCCACGCCTGGTGGTCGGCCGACGGAGCACCGGCAAAAGCCGTTCCAGGCGCCGAAGCTGGCCTTCCACTTGCTGTGCCTTACTACCCGACGCCACGACCAAGGCGTGCTCGATCGGCATTGGGGACTTGTCGACACCGCTCGCCTCCACGCTCAACTGCCACCCGCCGTCAGCCGCCGGCGGGTCGAGACGCACGATAAGCACGACCCGCGTCGGCGCCAGCACAGGGTTGGCCCACCGCTTGAGGTCGTCGGCCAACCGCGCTGCGGGTTCGGCATCGGCGACGAACGGACGTCCGTCGAGACCGGACAACACGGCCTCGGAGATCTCCGGCCGGGTGGACGCGCGCGGGGTTGCGGCCGGCAACACGAGACGGTCGGCGCCTGCGCGCGAGATCGCGTCGACCACCGCGGTGAGCACCGAACGGCACACCCCGTCGGGCTGGGGAGCCACCTGCAAGGTGGCGACGGACCCCGGCATCCGGGCGACCGTTTGCACGAAGCGCTCGCGGCTCACCAGCGCGGGCATCCATCGAACCCGGTGTCGCGACGGGCCCTTGGATGCCGCCGGCGTTGTGTCGGAGCTCTTCTCCCGGGAGCCGGCCGCCTTGTTGGAGCCGCCGCCGGAGGCCTGCTTCGAACCCTGGCCGGGGGATGTGCCCCGCAGGACCGGGACCATGCGGCCCTGGGCCACCAGTTCGGTGCCCCATATCGCGAGCTCGGCCAGCCACCGCAAGCTCGGGGCGACCGCGCCGCTCACCTGTCCGGATCCGATGCCGACCAGCCAGCCGAGGGTCTGGGATATCGGGGCGGAGCGCGCCTCGGCCACCCCGCCGTCGGGTAGGGGGACGCCGGCGTGGCGCTCCCAGTCGATGCCGCTGGCATCCGCCGCCGCGAGGAACCCCTCCAGGGCCCCCCCTGTCACGACCGCGGCGCCAGGGCCGCCTGCCCACACGACTATCCGGCCGTCGACCCACGACCCCTGAAGCACGGCCTCGCCCGGAACCCGCGTCGCCACCGCTTCCAGCGCGCCGATGGCGTCACCGCCTATCTGCTCAGGTGCAAGATCCTCGCCGGTCGACCCTCGCAACGCTTCAGC
>JBPCRR010000341.1:0-12929 GCA_050996645.1 Acidimicrobiales bacterium
GTGGTACTTGGGGCCCTCGGAGGTCTACGTCGATTCCGACGGAGTCATCACCTGCAGCAGCGACAACGACTTCGCGATCATCTGTCACGGCGCGGACATGGCGCTGCGCCCCGACACGACGCTGTCGTGGGAGTGGAGGGTCGACCAACTGCCGTCTGCCGTTGCGGAGGACTCCTTCGCAACCCACGACTACCTGAGCATCGCGGTCGAGTTCGACGACGGTCGCGACCTCACCTACTGCTGGAGCGCGAGCCTCGAACCCGGGACCGCCTTTCGTTGCCCCCTCCCCCACTGGTCCGAGCGAGAGACTCATTTGGTGGTCCGCTCGGGCACATCCGACCTCGGGCGCTGGCTGCGCGAGGAGCGCAACGTGCACGCCGACCGCGCCAGGGCCATCGGAGGCCCCGACCCCGCTCGCATCACAGGGGTCTGGATCATTGCCGTCAGTTGCTTCCAGCACCTGGGCGGCCGCTGCGCCTACCGGTCGATCTGCCTCGCCGACGGCCTGTCGGCGGCGGCCATCAACTAGCGGTCTGTCGAGCTGCGGCGAACGCCGCCTCAGGCTGTTGTCGGCGCCTCACCGACGTGCTCGGCAAGGAACGCCAGGATCCGATTCCACGCATCGGCGGCGCTCGGTTGGTGGTACCCGACCCCCGCGACCCGTGCCAGCGGCGCCAGCGGTCCGAGCTTCAGCCGGTCCATGAAGCTGTGGCCGGCGTCGGGGTACTCCTTGACATCGTGGGGGATGCCACGCTCGATGAGCGCAGTCTCCAGGTCGGAGGCGGCTTCCCGGAGCGCGCGATCCTTTGCGCCGTAGCTGGCGACGATGGGACATGCCCCGTCGAGCAGCGACAAGTCCTTCGGCAGGGCTCCGTAGTTGGGGGCGGCGGCGGCGAAGCCACGGCTGGCTGCAATGAGCGCGAAGCCGCCACCCATGCAAAAGCCGATGACCCCAACCCGACCGGTGCAATCGGCGCGAGCCTGCAAGCAGCGCCGCGCCGCCTCGATGTCGTCGAACGGCCGCCCCTGTCCCCTCGCGAGCGCACGGAACGTGTCCTTGATGCAGCGGCGCAGACCTCCTCGGCTGTAGAGATCCACGGCCACGGCGAGGTAGCCAGCCGCTGCCAGCCTGTCTGCGTGGTCCCGTGCGATCGAGCTGAGGCCGAGGATGTCATGGATCACGACCACGCTGGGCCACGGCCCATCCTCCACCGGAGGTCTGGCGAGGTATGAATTGAGGATGGCTCCGTCGGGGGCGACGATCGTGGTGTCGGCCTCGGAGGTCAAAGGCGCTCGAGGATCGTGACGTTGGCCTGCCCGCCGCCTTCGCACATGGTCTGCAGGCCGTAGCGACCGCCGACTCGGTGGAGCTCGTCGATCAGGGTGGTCATGAGCCGCGCGCCGGTGGCCCCGAGAGGGTGCCCGAGGGCGATCGCACCGCCGTTGACGTTGACGCGGGCGGGGTCGGCGCGGGTTTCGGCCAACCAGGCCAAGACCACCGAGGCGAACGCCTCGTTGACCTCCACCATGTCGATGTCGTCAATCGTCAGCGCACTGCGGCGAAGGGCGTGGCCGGTAGCGGGCATCGGAGCGGTCAACATCCACACTGGGTCAGCGCCTCGCACGCTCAGGTGGTGCACCCGGGCACGGGGCGTGAGCCCATGGACCTTGAGCCCTCGCTCGTTGACCACCAGCACCGCGGCGGCGGCGTCAGAGATCTGGCTCGACACCGCAGCGGTGAGCCGGCCCCCTTCGCTGAGGGTCGGGAGGGAAGCCATTTTGTCGAGGGTCGTCCCCCGCCGTGGGCCCTCGTCCGCCGAAACCTCGCCGATGGGCACGATCTGGCGGTCGAAACGACCCTCGTCGGCCGCTGCCAATGCACGGCGGTGCGACTCCAGGGCGAAGGCCTCCATCTGCGAACGGGACAGGTCCCACTTCTCGGCGATCATCTCTGCGGCGCGGAACTGTGATACCTCCCGGTCGCCATAACGCCGGCGCCATCCCACCGATCCCGAGAAGGGATCGGGGAACCCCAAGGGCTGCCCTGCGAGCATGGCGGTCGAGATCGGCACCATGCTCATGTTCTGCACCCCCCCGGCTACGACGACGTCGGCGGTCCCGCTCAGCACGGCCTGGGCGGCGAAGTGCACCGCCTGTTGGGAGGATCCACACTGGCGGTCCACCGTGGTGCCGGGCACCTCCTCGGGCAGTCCGGCTGCCAACCAGCACGTGCGAGCCACGTCGCCAGCCTGCGGACCGACGGTGTCCACGCAACCGAAGACCACGTCCTCGACCGCCGAGGGATCGATTCCTGTGCGTTCGATCAGGGCGCTGAGCACGGCGGCGCCGAGGTCGGCTGGGTGGACGCCGCTCAAGCCTCCCCCCCGCTTCCCAACCGGCGTGCGCACCGCGTCGACTATGTAGGCCTCGTTCATGTCTCTCCTGGTTTCGGTTTCACGGCTTGAAGAAATGAGGGGACCTCGCCTCCGCCGTCGACCATCAGATTCGCCCCGGTGATGTATCCGGCGCCGGGCGACGCCAGCATCAAGCAGGCAGCCGCGACGTCGTCGACCCCTGCGAGGCGACCCATCGGTACCGTCGCGGCAACCGCTCGCAGATCGCTCCCGTAGGTCTCCTCTGCTGACTCGGTGCGCAAGAGCCCGACGCTCACGCAGTTGACCCGAACCTTGGGCGCCCACTCGATGGCGAGGCTTCGGGTCAGGGCGACCAGACCTGCCTTGGCCGCGTTGTAGGCGGCTGTGCCCGGCGCCGGGCGGATGGCGGCGGCACTGCCGATGTTGATGATCACCCCGCCTCCTTCTTGGCCCTGCATCACCGCATTGGCGCACTGGGAGACGTAGAAGGGCGCGACCATGTTGAGCGCCACGACCCGCTCGAAGAGCCGAGGGCTCATCGATGCTGCGGGCGCGCTCGGTGAACCGCCGGCGTTGTTGACCACCACATCGAGGTGTCCGCGGGCGCCGGCGGCCTGGTCCACCATCTGCGTGACGGAGTCCGGGTCGCGCACGTCACACTTCAGCCAGTGTTCCGGACCGGGCCAGTCTGGCGGCCGGTTGCGCCCGCACGCGACGACGTCGGCGCCGGCGGCCGAGAAGGCCTTTACCAGGCCGAGCCCCAACCCGCGAGATCCGCCGGTGACCAACACCGTCGAGCCGGAGAGATCCCAGCGCCCACCCGTCGGAATCACCCGTAGTACCGCGAGATTGCTTCTGCCACACAGCCCGGCTCCTCGCGGCCCGCCACCGCCACGGTGATGCGTGTCAAGGTCTGGTACCCGCCGGCCACCGGGTCTGCCGCGGTCACGACGGCACTGGCGCGCACCAAAGACCCGACCGCGACTGGAGGGCCGAAGCGCACCTCCCCGGTGCCGTAGTTGACACCCGATGAGGCCCCCTTGACGTCGATCAACTGCGGCAGAAGCCGGTTGGTCAGCGCGAGAAGCAGAAACGGCGGCACGAAGGCGCCGGCGTCTGGGCCGCCCACCGCCTCCTCGAACTTCGCAACCAGCGGATCCGACACCTCCGCCCAGTCCGTGGGACCTAGCAGGCGTCCGACGAGGACGGGCAGGTCCTCCAACCGGTCGACGACTGCGGTGGTCACGGGTGCTGGCTGCTCACGCTTATCACCTCGCCGGTCATGTAGCTCGAGTAGTCGCTTGCGAGGAACACAACGACGTTGGCCACCTCCCACGGTTCGGCGGCGCGGCCGAATGCTTCCCGAGCGGCGAGCTCGTCAAGGACCTCGTCGGTCGTCACCTTCGCCAGGAACGGGTGCATCGCGAGGCTCGGAGCCACCGCGTTGACCCGCACCGCGTACTCAGCACCTTCCACGGCGGCGCAACGCGTGAGCGCCATCACCCCCGTTTTGGCGGCCGCGTAGTGGGCCTGGCCGGGCTGTGCACGCCACCCGAGCACGGAGGCGTTGTTGACGATCACCCCGCCGCCCTGCTCGCGCATCAGGCGCAGGGCGGCCCGGGTGCAACGGAAGGTGCCGTTCAACGTTACATCTAGTACCCGGCTCCACTGCTCGTCGGTCATGTCCACCAGATCGGCCGTGCCACCGAGGCCGGCGTTGTTGACCAAGACGTCTACGCGGCCCTGTGCCTGCACGGCGGCGTCGAACAGGCCGACGACGTCCTCCTCGTCGGTCACGTCGCAGCGCACCGCCAAAGGGCGCGGGGTGGCGGTCTCGACGGCAAGGCGGTCAGCAGCTTCCTCCAGCCGACGGGAGTGGGCGTCGCTGATCACCACCACGGCACCTTCCTCGAGGCAGCGCCGCGCGGTCGCATAACCGATGCCCGTCCCCGCTGCCGCCGTCACGACCACGACCTTTGCGTCGAGAAGGCGGTGTCCGTCCACATAGGGCGGCGCCGGGAAGGACCCGCCGCTCAAGCCGCTCAACCCCCTGATCCGTACACCGGAACGGCCTCGGGCGCGCCGGCCAGGAGGTCAGTCACCACCGCGCCGACCTCATCGGGCTCCCAGCGCGCCCCGTTGTCAGCCACCGCGCCGTGGCGCCACCCAGCAGCCAGGGAGAGCTGCCCGCCTTCGATCTCGAAGACCTGGCCGGTCACCGTGCGGGACTCCGCCGATGCGAGCCAAGCCACCAGCGAGGACACGTTCTCGGGCGCCATGGCGTCGAACTGATCACCATCGGGAGCCCTCATCATCTCGGTGAAGACCTCCGCTGTCATCCGGGTCCGTGCCGCCGGCGCGATCGCGTTGGCGGTTACCCCGTAGCGCGCCAGCTCCACCGCCTGCACCAAGGTGAGCGAGGTGATCGCGCCCTTCGCCGCCGAGTACGCCGCCTGGCCAACACTGCCCCACAAGCCCGCAGCCGACGTGGTGTTGATGATCCGCGCGTCGACCACCCTCCCGGCCTTCGACTCGTCGCGCCAGTGAGCACAGGCCTGGCGCGAGAGGCAGAAGTGGCCCTTGACGTGAACCCGCACGACGGTGGCCCACTCCTCTTCGGTGGCGTTGACGAACATGCGGTCGCGAACCACGCCGGCGTTGTTGACGACAGCGTCGAGCCGGCCGAAGGTCTCGAGGGCCAGCGCGACCAAGCTGCCGGCGGACTCCCAGTCGGACACGTCACCGCCGTCGAGGACCGCCCGTCCTCCGAATGAACGTATCTCCTCCACCACCTCCTGCGCGGGCCCGGTGGAGCGACCACGACCGTCGAGCTCCGCGCCGAGGTCGTTGACGACCACGTTCGCCCCTTGGCGCGCCAGCTCCAGCGCGTGGGCTCGGCCGAGGCCGCGGCCGGCGCCGGTGACTATCACCACCCGGCCGTCGCAGATCACGGAGCATCCTCCAGCACCCGCTGGCGGAGCACGAAGCGCTGCACCTTGCCGCTGGCGTTGACCGGCAGCTCCGCCACCACCGTCACCTGACGGGGAACTTTGAAGTTGGCCAACCGCGCGCGGGACCACGCGATGAGCTCCTCGGGGTCCACCGCGGCACCCGAACGGCGGACCACGAAGGCATGGGCCACCTCACCTAGGCGCTCGTCGGGCACGCCAACCACCGCGGCCTGCGCAACGGAATCGTGGCGCATCAGCATCTGCTCCACCTCGGCCGGCGAGACGTTGAAGCCGCCGACGATGAATAGGTCCTTCTTCCGGTCGGTGATGCGCAGGTAGTTCTCCTCGTCGAGCACGCCGATGTCGCCGGTGTGCAGCCAGCCCTCCGAGTCGATCGTCTCCGCAGTGGCTTCGGGGTCCTCGAAGTAGCCGTCCATCACCGCGTACCCGCGCACGACCACCTCGCCCGGTTCGCCGGCGCCTACGGGCTCGCCGTCAGCGCCCACCACGGCCACCTCTAGTCCCGGGATGGCTTTTCCTGACGTGGAGGCAATCCTCCCCAGGTCGTCGGCGGGTTCGCACATCGTGACGAGTCCTCCAGCCTCGGTGAGCCCGTAGGCGGTCACGACGGTGTCGAACCCGAGGACCTCGCGCATCTGGCGTACCAGCTCGACCGGCACCGTCGCCGCGCCCGTGACCGCGAGGCGGAGGGATCTGAGCCCCCGGCGGTCGGCGTCGGGCAGGGCGAGCAGAGCGTGGTAGACGGTCGGGGGGCCGGGAAAGACCGTAATCGCTTCCCGACGTATCAGCTCCGCGGCCCCCGACGCGTCGAAGACCGGAACCGGGTACAGCGTCGCCCCGGCGCACAACGCAGCCAGCACGCCCGCCTTGGCCCCGAAGGAGTGGAACAGCGGATTGACCAGAAGGTACCTGTCTCCAGGGCGGATCCCAAGGGTGGCCGCGTAGTGGCGGTAAGCCCTGACCGCCGGGCCGTGGCGGGAGGGAACTCCCTTGGGCCTGCCGGTGGTGCCGGAGGTGAACATGAGGTCCAGCTGGTCCTCGGCGCCCAAGCTCGATGCCCGCTCGCGCGCCCGATCGACCAGCCCCTTGCCCTCATCCAGGAAGCTGTCCCAATCGCAGAAGGCGACCGTGCGCTCCAGAAACGGCAGCTCCTCGCCGCCGAGCTCACTGCGGTAGTCCCTTCCCAAGAAGTCCTCAACCGTGAACAGCAGCCGCGCCCGGCTCCTGTTGAGGACCTCTGCGGCCTCGCCGGCCTTGTAGCGGGTGTTGATCGGCACCAGCACCCCGCCGGCACAAACCAGGCCGAGCATGGCGACTATCCACTCGATGGAGTTGGGCGCCCACACCGCGATCCGGTCTCCGGGGCTGACACCAGCGCCGACCACGGCGGCGCAAGCACGCTCCACCTGGTTCCCCAGATCGGCGTACGTCAACATCCGCCCCTGATCGACGACGGCCGGGCGTCCACCCTGGCCTCGCACCGCCTCGGCCAGCAGTGCCGCCACGTTGTCAGGTGCTCGCACTGCCCTCCCTGGACTGGCCCCCTGCCTGGCGCGAGGTGGCCTCCCGGTCCGTCGACCAGAATAGGCTTCTAGTGTAGCGGCCGGCCCCCGCCGGCTTCACCTCGACAGAAGCGAGCCCGCATGCCCTCCACGGAACCTCCCCCCGCGAGGCTCCACGCTCCCGCGGTTGGGGCGGACCTGTTGATCCGGGCGTTGGCGCGCCACCCGTCGCGACCGGCGGTCCATCTCGGCGACACGGTGCTCACCTCGGCCCAGTTGGCCGATGAGATGAGCCGCTACGCCCAAGCCCACGCGTCCTGGGGATTGCAGCAGGGCAGCGCGATCGCGACGCTGTCGGCCAACCGGCCCGAGGTGTTGATCAACCTGGGGGCGTCCATGATGACCGGTTGTCGTGGCACTGCGCTGCATCCCCTGGGCTCTCTTGACGACCACGCCTTCATCCTCGAGGACGCCGGGATCGAAACGCTGTTCTACGACCCTGACCGCTACGCCGAGCGCGCGGTGGCCTTGAAGGACCGGGTCGCAGGCTTGACCCGTCTGGTCGCCCTGGGACCCTCGGACGCTTCCGAGGACCTTCCAACGGCGGCGAGGCGTTTCGGCGCCGTCCGCTTGCGCGCACCAGAGGTCCATCCGGACGCGCCGTACTCCATCGCCTACACCGGCGGGACGACCGGGCGTCCCAAAGGCGTGGTCGGCACCTATTCCAGCATGACGACCATGACGACCATCCAGATGGCGGAATGGGAGTGGCCGGCCGAGCTTCGATTCCTGGTCTGCACCCCGCTGAGCCACGCCGGCGCCGCGTTCTTCCTCCCCACGCTGCTGCGCGGGGGCTGCCTCGTGGTCCTGCCTTACTTCGAGCCTGCCACGGTGCTCGAGGCGATCGAGCGACACCGGATCACCGCCACCATGTTGGTGCCCACGATGATCTACTCGCTGCTGGACGATCCGGACCTAGAGAGTCGTGACCTGTCCTCACTCGAGACCCTCTACTACGGAGCGGCGGCGATCTCCCCCACCCGGCTGGCGGAGGGCATCTCGCGGCTCGGCCGGGTGTTCTTCCAGTTCTACGGCCAAGCGGAATGCCCGATGACCATCTCGGTCCTCGGCAAGGCCGACCACGATCCCTCCGTGGCCGGTCGGCTCGCCTCGTGCGGCCGCCCGGTGCCGTGGCTCGACGTCGCCCTCCTAGACGACGCGGGATCGGTGGTGGCCGCCGAAGAGACGGGCGAGATCTGCGTGAGGGGCCCCCTCGTCATGCGCGGCTATCTCAACCAACCGGAGCAGACCGAGGAGGCGTTCCGCGACGGCTGGCTACACACCGGCGACGTCGCGCGCTCCGACGACGAGGGTTACCTGACGATCGTCGACCGCAAGAAGGACATGATCGTGACAGGCGGTTTCAATGTGTTCCCGAGGGAGGTCGAAGACGTCCTGTCCTCCCACTCCGACGTGTCGTCGGCGGCCGTGATCGGCGTCCCCGACGAGAGGTGGGGCGAGGCCGTCAAGGCGGTGGTGGTTCGCCGACCCGGGACGGTTGTGAGCGACGCCGAGCTGATCGCGCTCGTCAAGGACAAAAAGGGCGCTGCTGCAGCGCCCAAGTCGGTGGACTTCGTCGACTCGATTCCGGTCAGCCCCTTGGGCAAGCCGGACAAGAAGGCGCTGAGAGCTCCCTACTGGGGGGACGAAGGCAGGCAGGTCCACTAACAGCCAGCCACCTGGGGACCACTCGCGGCAACGGTGGCCGTTATCCTGTGGGGGTGGGCCGAGATCGCTGGAAGAGCGGTACCAGAGCGGGACGAGCCTGGCGGATTATCAGGGTCGCTGCGCCGGCACTCGTAGTCGCCAACCTCGCGGCGCTGGCCTTGCGGGCTCCCGCCCCCCACCCGGCTCGCATGGCCGTGGAGGCACCCGCTGCCACTGCGGCCTCGCCTGCGACGACCCCGACGACGATTCCCGCGCCGCAGGTACCACCCACCGCTTTGTTGGCTGCACCGAAGGGAACCGTGCCGACATACGGGTCGCCCGGAGGAAGCGTCACCGGGTCGGTCGGCACCTGGTACGGCTATGCGTTGGTGCTGCCGGTGATCGCCCAGGCCGGCGGGTTCTACCAAGTACGGCTGCCTCAGCGGCCCAACGGGGCCACCGCGTGGGTTGCCGCGGGTGACGTCACCACGTCCACCACCCCCTACCACATCACGGTGAGCCTGAGCGCCGAGCACCTGACCCTCTACAAGTCCGGTCAGCCGGTCATAAACGTCCCTGTCGGGATCGGGGTACCGGCAACCCCCACTCCCGCTGGCAACTTCTTCGTCGCGGTGCACGAGCTGCAGCCCGAGCGTGGCTACGGCCCGGTGGTGCTCGACCTGTCGGCCCACAGCGAGACCATCCGCAGCTGGCAGGGCGCCGGCGACGCCATCATCGCCATCCACGGGCCGATCGACTCCTACGCTGACTCCAGGATCGGCACCACCGGTGCACGCCTGTCCAACGGCTGCATCCGGATGCACGTGGCGGATCTGGCCAAGCTCGATGTCATCGGGCCGGGCACGCCCGTCGACATAACGGCCTGAGCGCGCAATGACAAGTCATGTGACCGCAAGTGACGGCACCCGCCTGCACTGCCGCTGCACCGGTTCGGGGCCGGCCATCCTGCTGTCGCACGGCTACGCGGCGACCTCAGGCATGTGGGACGGCCAGCTCGAGGCGCTTGGCTCCGGCCACGAGGTCATCACCTGGGACATGCGCGGCCACGGGCTCTCCGATTCTCCCGAAGATCCGGCTTCCTACTCCGAGGCCGCGACCGTGGCGGACATGGCAGCCATCCTGGACTCCTGCGGCGTCCAACGGGCAGCCATCGGGGGCCTGTCCCTCGGCGGCTACATGTCCCTCGCTTTCCACCTCGCACATCCCGAGCGCACTGCCGCGCTGCTCCTGTTCGACACCGGCCCTGGATACCGCCGGGACGCGGGCCGCGACAAGTGGAACGCCAGCGCAGCGCGGACCGCCGAGCGATTCGAGGCGAGGGGATTGTCGGCGCTCGCCGGGGGCGCCGAGGTGCGGGCCTCGTCCCACCTCTCAGCGACGGGGCTGGCCCTGGCCGCGCGGGGCATGTTGGCCCAGCGAGATTCGCGGGTCATCGACTCCCTCGCGACCATCGCCGCGCCGACCTTGGTGCTGGTGGGAGCCGACGATGAGGCCTTCCACAGCTCGGCCGACTACATGGCAGCGAAGATCCCCGGGGCCACCAAGGTGGTGCTGGCGGGCGCTGGCCACGCCGCCAACATCGACCAGCCCGAGGCCTTCAACCAGGCGGTGCTGGACTTTCTCGCTGGCATCGCCTGGTGAACGGCTAGGCCGCGGGGTCGCCCGAGCGAGAGAGCTCCGCGGCTATCTGGATGATCTGGTCCTCCTGGCCGCCCACCAGGCGCTGACGCCCGCACTCGAGGAGTATCTCGGCTCCCGAGACTCCGTATCGCTCGGCCGCCCTGTAGGCGTGCTTGAGGAAGCTCGAGTACACCCCCGCATAGCCCATGATCAACGCCAGGCGGTCGAGAACGCACTCCCCGTCCATCACCGGGCGCACCACGTCATCGGCCACGTCGATGATCCCGAGCACGTCGATCCCGGTCCGCACGCCCAAGCGTTCCAGGACCGCCGCGAGGGCCTCGACGCTGGTGTTGCCGGCGCCGGCGCCAAAGCGCCGCGTGGAGCCGTCCACCTGAACCGCACCGGCGCGGATGGCGAGGACGGTGTTGGCCACCGACAGCGACAGGTTCTCGTGACCGTGGAAACCGACTTGCGCGTCGGAGCCGAGCTCGGCCGCCAAGGCGGCCACCCTCTCCGACGCGTCCTCCATGACCATCGCTCCGGCGGAGTCCACCACGTAGACGCACTGGCACCCTGCGTCGGCCATGATGCGCGCCTGTTTGGCGAGTACCTCCGGCGGCTGCGAGTGGGCCATCATCAAAAAGCCCACCGTCTCGAGCCCGATCTTGCGCGCCAGGCCGAAGTGCTGCTCAGCAACGTCCGCCTCCGTGCAGTGGGTGGCCACGCGGATGATGCTGACCCCCAGGTCAGCGGCTGCGGTGATGTCGTCCTTGGTGCCCAGCCCGGGCAGCATCAAGGCAGCTATGCGGGCGCTGCGGGTCGTCTCGACGGCAACCTTCATCAACGTTCGCTCGTCCACCTTCGAGAACCCGTAATTGAACGAGCTGCCACCCAGCCCGTCGCCGTGGGTGACCTCTATGACCGGCACGCCCGCCCTGTCCAGCGCCCCCACGATGGCGGCCACCTGATCCTCGGTGAACTGGTGCCTCTTGGCGTGCGAGCCGTCGCGCAGAGAGGTGTCGGTGACCCGGACGTCGAGAGCCTCTGAGTATCCCATCAGCTCGCTCCCGAAGGGGACCCCGTGGGCACCCGAGCGCCGAGGTGGCCGGCGATCTCGTCGCCCACCTTGGCCGCAGCCGCGGTCATGATGTCGAGGTTGCCGGCGTAGGGCGGCAGGAAGTCGCCGGCGCCCTCCACCTCGATGAACACCGCCACCCTCGCGGTGCCGTCGCCCATGTCGTCGAACTGCGGATCGCCTCGCAGCCTGTAGCCGGGCACGTAGCCCGCGACTTCACCGACCATCCGCGCTATCGAGTCGGCGACAGCCGCCTGATCCGTGCCTCCCGGGAGGCTGCAGTAGATGGTGTCGCGCATCAGGATCGGTGGCTCCGCCGGGTTGAGAATGATGATCGCCTTTCCTTTGGTCGCTGAGCCGAGGACCTCGACGGCGCGCGCTGTGGTCCTCGTGAACTCGTCGATGTTCTGGCGGGTGCCCGGGCCCGCCGAGGCGGAAGCCACGGTGGCCACGATCTCGGCGTAGTCCACCGCCGCGCAGCGCGCCACGGCGTGCACTATCGGGATGGTCGCCTGGCCCCCACAGGTCACCATGTTGACGTTCGGAGCTTCGAGGTGCTCGCCGAGGTTGACCGAGGGCACGACGAAGGGGCCCCTGGCCGCCGGGGTGAGGTCAACGGCGCGAATACCGGCTTCCTCGTATCGGGGGGCATTGCGCACGTGGACGTACGCCGACGTGGCCTCGAACACGATGTCGGGCAGCTCCGGGCGGCTGAGAAGCCAGTCCACGCCCTCGTGAGAAGTCTCTATGCCGAGCGCTCCTGCGTCCGCGAGACCCTGGCTGGCCGGATCGACCCCCACCATGTAGCGGGGCTCCACCCTCTCGCTGCGCAGCAACTTGTGCAACAGGTCGGTCCCGATGTTGCCCGATCCGACGATGGCCGCTGTCAGTTTCACCGCTTCAGCATCGCCCAAGCTCCGGGGGTCGACAACGGCGCCGTACCGCCCAACGAGACAATCGGCCGCCAGGCGGCGGGAACCGCACTTACGCTCCATGGCACATGAAGTTCACAACGATGATCGCCATGGTGGATCCGGGCTACTACGCCCCCTTGGCCGGCGCCGCAGAGGCTGCGGGATACGACAGCATCGGCCTCGCCGACAGCATCTGCTACCCGCAGCACTCCAATTCCTCCTACCCGTACACGGCTGATGGGTCGCGGGAGTTCTTGGAGAACAAGCCCTTCATCGAGCCGCTCATTGCGGCGGCCGTGATGGGCGCGGCGACCGAACGGATCCGGTTCTACACCGCCGTGTTGAAGCTGCCCGTCCGCCAGCCGGTTGTCTTCGCAAAGTCCCTGGCCTCCCTCGAGGCTGTGATCGGGGGGCGCTTCGACCTCGGGGTGGGCACGAGCCCCTGGCCCGACGACTACGCCGTCTGCGGGGTGCCCTGGAAGGGCCGGGGACGACGCTTCGAGGAGTGCATCGCGATCGTTAGGGGTTTGTGCGCCGGCGGCTACTTCGAGTTCCACGGGGAGGCATACGACTTCGACCCGATCAAGCTGTTGCCCGCGGCGGCCGAGCCGCTCCAGGTGCTCATAGGTGGCCACTCCGATGCGAGCCTCGATCGCGCCGCCCGCCTCGGCGACGGCTGGATCCCCGCTGGCTTGGGCGCCGACGAGCTGGGGGAGATGGTCAATCGGCTCTTCGAGCTG
>JBPCRR010000064.1:0-3156 GCA_050996645.1 Acidimicrobiales bacterium
CATCGTGGCCGGCGAGGCCGCTGCCGACCTCCCCGTCGCCCTCAAGGGCTTGGCCGATCGCGGCGCCGAGAGCGTGCTGGCCGAGGGAGGCCCCCCCGTCAGCGCCCAGCTGGCTGCCGCCGGCCTGCTAGACGAGGTGTGCCTGACCCTGGCCCCTCTTGTCGTAGCCGGCAAGGCCGGACGGATACTCAATGGCGATCAGCTCCCCAGACCGCTACGCCTCGAGTTCCGCCACGTGCTCTGCTCGGAGGGCTACCTGTTCCTGCACTACGGCCGGTGCTTATGAGAATGACCCGAATGCGAGCGGAGACCCCATGAAGGCGCACACAGACAACAGCACGACCACCGCCATGGAGCTCCCGGTGCTCTACGTCAGCCCCGGTCAGCGCCTGGCCGAGGTCTTCGCCGAGGTCGACAGCTGGGATCAGCTCTGCGACGTGCTGCAAGCCCTCGCCCCCCACCAGGTGCAGACCCGGGTCGCATACGCCTACCAACCTTCCGGCACCGATCGTCTGACGGCAAAGCTGGTGCTCGACGTCAGCGCGCTGCGAGCCGGCGACGAATCGCTACGAATCGCCCTCTCCAAGGTCCCCGGGCTTCACCTGAGCTCGATCCAGGCCCCGTCCGAGCCCGGACTGCTCATGTCGGAGCGACAGCGCCCGCAGCTGGCGGGCACGCCGGCCGTGATCTTCGGTCAGCCGGTCATCGCCTGCCTGGCCCGCGCTATCGTCGAAGACCAGGGCGACGCAGGCAAGCGCCTCCTCTGCAGAGCCGGTCTCGATGCCGGTCGCCTGGCCGCGTCGGCGTTGCCGCCACTCATCGAGCAGCTCGGCATGACGGTCTCTGATGATCTGCTCACACGACGGATGCGTGACCTGCAGGTGATGGGGTGGGCGACGCTGGAGCGGGCGAGCATCGAAGACTCCTCAAGAGGTGAGGTGACTCTCCTCGACACCTTCGAGGCCGCCGCCTGGCACGGCGATGCCCCCTCGCCCAGCTGTCACTTTCTGGCCGGCTTCATCGCCGGCGTGTTCTCCTTTGTATGGGAACGCCAGGTCGGCTGTGACGAGACCGAGTGCCAGGCGACGGGAGCGCCCGCTTGCCGCTTCGCCTTTCAGCCGTCCTGAGCCATCGGCGATACCGACGCCAGATCCCGGGATCGGATCGGCCGCCCCCGGCCAAGCCGCCTGGCGAGATCACGGGTGGACGTCCGCTCCCCGCCAGTGAGACGGTGGGTCGCTGGCGGGGAAGGAGTCCTCTCCGTCGCGGTCGACCTCATGCTCGTCGTCTGGACCGTTCGGATCGGCGGCGCTGTCGCGTTCGCCCACAGGATGTGCTGCTGCGCCAGGGTGCGGGGATGGCGGCGATTCTCGCTCAGGCACGCAGGCGTACCCCCCAGCGGGTGGTGACGCACCGCCCAGGTCGCAGCGCGATGACCTGCTCGCCGGTCTGAAAAGCGTTGGGTGGGCAGGACATCGGCTCGGTGCCCAGTCCCCGCCGCCGGCGCCCGGCGGCGAGTGTGTCGCCGGTGTAGATCTCGATATTGGGGTAGCCGTCGTCCACCCACAGTTCTACCCGGGCGCCGTCGGGTCTCCACAGGCGCACCCAGGCCGGGCCCGACTCGTCACGAGCGAGGTCGGGGAAGGCGAAGTCCACTCGTAGCGGCCCGATCCTCCGCCGTTGGCGAAAGTCGAAGGTTGTGCCTGCCACCGCCTGGGTGCCCGTCGGGAGCTGGCGTTCGTCGGTCACGATCCTGGTGTTCGCGGCCAGCTCCAGCTCGCAGTCGTCCAGGGTCGCCGACCCCGCCGAGAGGTAGGGGTGCTGGCCGCACCCGTACGGGCAGGCCTGGTCACCGGCGTTGGTGGCCGTGGTGGCGACCACCAGGCCGTCGGCGCCGAAGCGGTAGTCGACCTCGACCTCGAGGACGAAGGGATAGCCGGGCATCGGGAACACCCTGGTGACCATCAAGACCCGATCGGGGGAATGCCAGAGCGCCCGCCACGGCCGCCAGCGCAGAAAGCCGTGTATGGCGGTCATTGTCGAGGGCTCGGTGAGCGCCACCTGGTGGTCGGCGCCGTCGAAGCGGTAGCGGCCGTCGCCGAGGCGGTTCGGCCAACGGATGAGCGGCGCGCCGTGGGCGCCGTCGCACATGGCGTCGAGGTGGTAGGGATCGAGGACCGGGCGGTCGCCGTCGTCGTAGTCGTCACGGACGCCGCCGCCGCCCTCCACTATGGTCCCGTTGGCTCTCGAAGGCGATGGGGTACTGCTCGCCCGACGGCGGCCGCCAGTGCTGGTCAGGCTCTGTGGCATTCACCGGCCCGGGACCTCGGTCGCGTCGGCGTTGACGCCCCACATTGACGTCATCACCCAGGGCTTTCGTCGTCGCCGGAGCATTCCGAGGCATCGAGGCCCAACCTGTTCGTCGTGCGAAGCCACGCCTGACGGGCTCGGTGGCCCCCTGATGCCGTCAGGGTGGTCACCGCCGCCTCGGAGAATGGCCATGACTTCGGGATCGTCGAGGACGGCTCCGGCCTCTTCCAGCCCGAGCCCATTGAACTCGTTGGTCGGATCGTTCGAAAGGTCCGCCTCGACGGCCTCGGAGAATCCCGGGTCGACACGGTCGGACTCGTCGAACGCCTCGTCGGCCTGCTCGAAGGTCTCGACGCCTTCGGGCGCGTCGGGTGACCGTTCGTATCCGGAGTTCATCTGGGCACCTCCTTGGTTGCCTGGGCGAACACCGCTTCGTCAAGCAGCCCGACACCGAGAACAACACCGACGACATCAAAGAACCTGGTCAGGGAGAACACGGCCGCTCACGGTGGAGATGAAAACCAACACCGACCTGCTCCAAGAGATCCACCGCCACGTTTCGGCCCTGAGCCCGAGGCGGCCATGCACCCCCGCTGAGGAATAGCGTCTTGGACAGCCGTCTAGCTGCCACGGCTGCCCTCGTCGCCGAGCAGCTCGGCGAGATCGGCGACGACCACGTCGGCACCATGCGCGCGCAGCTGATCACAGTAATCGTGCTCACCGGCTTCGTCGTGGTGGTCGACGCCGATGACCAGCCCGAAGTGCCCGGCGCGGCCCGCCTCCACGCCGGCGAGGGCGTCCTCGACGACCACTGCCTCCTTGGGGTCGACCCCGAGGGTCCTGGCT
>JBPCRR010000099.1:0-2581 GCA_050996645.1 Acidimicrobiales bacterium
GTATTGGCTCCACGCTCCCGCCGGCCCTGCGCGGCGAGAAGACCGCGGCGACAGCTATCACGTCGTCCGATGTCCGGATCCCCGGCAACAGCGGGCTCCAATCGGCCTTCGCCGCTCTCGATAACCCCGGACCCGACCGCAGCCCCCTCGCCGCCGGGATTGCCCACTCCGGTGCCGACCTGCTCACGGTGCAGCGGGATCTGCACCAGCTGCTCGGGACATCCGGCTCGACCACGCCCTCTGGCGGCACCAACCCTGGGGGCACCAACCCTGGCGCCAGCAAGTCGGGTGCCGGCAGGTCCCGTGGCACTCAGAGCTTCGCCGACCAGCTCCTCACGGTGGCCTCGTTGATCAAGGCCGGCGCGCCCTCCCGCGTCTACCAGGTCTCACTGTCGAGCTTCGACACCCACGCTGGTGAGAAGGCCGACCAGGAGCGCCTCTTGGGCGACGTCGACGCCGGCGTCACCGGATTCTTCTCGGCGCTCAAAGGCAGCCCGCACGCCGACGGGGTGGTCCTCATGACCTACTCCGAGTTCGGGCGCAGGATCGCCGAGAACGCAAGCGGCGGCACCGACCACGGCACCGCGGCCCCGCTGTTCATTGCCGGCTCCGCGGTCAAAGGTGGCAAGTTCTACGGCGAGGAGCCGTCGCTGACCGACATCGACCCCAACGGCGATCTCAGGTTCAACGTGGACTTCCGCTCGGTGTACGCGACCATGCTCGAACGGGTGCTCGGGGTAGACCCCAAGTCCTTCCTCGGCGCGGCGTTCCCGACGCTGGACGTCGTCTGAGCCCTGCCCAGTACCGAGGGACGGTCAGTTCTGTGTCGGCAGGCAGTTCTGTGTCGGCAGGAACCGGGCCAGGCGGGCGTCCACGTCCGCCGCGACGTAAAGGTTCCGCTCGAGGGTCTCGGTGAGCCAGACCTCGACCTGCGCCCTGGCGTCGCCCTCGGGAAGCAGGCCCCAGAGGTCGAGCAGGTGGTCTTGGACCTGGGTCGCGCCGATCGAGCCCTGGTTCTGCAACTCCGAGCGCCAAGCGGCGACGAGCGGCTCGGCGGTAGCCAGGTCGACGGGCGACTCGTCGACGGGGGACTCGACGGTGGGGAGCTCGGCTTCTTGGGTCTCGGTCACGGCAAAACCATCCTAGCCGCCGCTCCAGGGCTAGCGGTGCCCGCTCATTGCGGATCGGCGAAGGAGGCGGGGCGCTTCTCGAAGTACGCGAGGACCGCCTCGCGCTGATCGGCGCTGCCGATCAGGCGGCGGATGGTGCGCTCCTCGGCGATGAACTGCTCGGCCGGCCCGGCCTGCCACGACTGGTTCAACAGCGCCTTGGCCCCCCTGATCGCCGCCGGGCTGTTTGCGGCAAGCTCCCTCGCCAGGCGCAGGGCCTCCGCCCGCGGCTCGTCGGCGAGCCGGGTGGCCAGGCCGAGCCGGACGGCCTCGGTGCCCTCTACGACCCTGCCCGTCCAGGTGAGCTCCTTGGCCACGTCGAGACCGACCAGGCGAGGAAGCATGTGGGTCCCGGTCATGTCCGGTATCAGCCCCCAGCGGATCTCGAGCACCGACAACCGGGCGTCGGGCGCCACGATCCGCAGATCGGCGCCGAGCGCTATCTGAAGCCCCCCGCCGAGGGCCACGCCGTGCAGCGCCGCGATCACCGGCACAGGCATCGAGGTCCACACGTAGGCCGCCTGCTGGCCGTGGTTGGTGATGCGCCCCGTCGGCCGCTCACCGAGGGCTTCGACGCCTGATCGGTCCTCTGGCCGCCTGTCCTCTGGCCGCCTGTCCTCTGGCCGACCGTCATCCGATCCGCTGGCCCCCGCCATCGCCTGGAACGAAGCGAAGTCGAGCCCCGCACAGAACCCGCGGCCCTCCCCGGAGATCACTACCGCCCGCACCGTCGGGTCCGCTGCGAGCTCCTCCCCGGTCGCGACCAAGGCGGCGAACATCGCCGAATCGAGTGCATTCAGCTTCTCGGGACGGTTGAGGCGGACATCAGCCACCCAGCTGTCAACCGTGCAGGTGACGCGTTCAGCAGCTTTTTCCCCAGGCATCTCTTCTCCTCCTGCCCTGCGGCGCGATCCTAGCCGACCGCCCATCGAGCAGCCAGAACGGCTCCCTTCCGCGCCCCAGACCCCCAGCCCCCAATGTCAGCGCGAGCACGGCAAGGGCACGAATTGCCACCTCTGCACGACGGGCTTCGAGTGAAATGTGGCTGAAGTCACAACGGTGTAGTCCGCTCAATCCCAAGATGCTTGCTATAGTTATCGCTCGAGATAAGACAAGGCACCCCGGCGACCGTCCCCGAGACCGCCGGAGGCCGCCGTAAGCCCCAACTCCGCCGAGTGGGTTGTCCTCGGCGGACGCCCGTGCTGGTCCGCCTCCCGTTCCCCCCGTTTGCTGAGGCGCGTGGCCGGCGCGCCTACGAAGGGAGTCACGTTGACCGCAGCACCGCCACGCCTTTCCCCCCCGAAGTTCCCCCACGCCAAGCACCGACCGGCCTCGCCGCCGCGATGGCGCCGGCGCAAACCGGGCCGGCTGCCGAGGATCTTGTCCGCCGCCGCCCCCTTGGCGCTCGTGGG
>JBPCRR010000123.1:0-4415 GCA_050996645.1 Acidimicrobiales bacterium
ATGCTAAGGCGCGCGGCGCGGCTGCGGGGGACGCCGCTCCCGCTGCGTTGCCCGATGCCATCGCCGCCACGGCCGCCGGTATCCTCGGCCGGCGTGGATGCGGACGAAGGGTTCGAAGACGAGGGGCCCCTCTTCGTTTGGATCTCCCCCGACGACAGGTTGTGGCGCCACCCATCCGAGGTCCTCTTTCCCAACACGGAGATGTCTGCCCCCGGCCTGAGCGGCCGCCGGAGCGGGGAAGGCGGCCCGAGCGGCCGCCTGAGCGGGGTATTTGGTCCGAGTTGGAGCGTGGCGGTAGTCGCCGGGCTGATCGGGGCGCTGCTCGCCTCGAGCGTGGGGATGGCCACCGGCGCCTTCGGTCACCGCACGACGGTGCTCTCGCCCGTCAAGGTGATCACCCCGAGCACGGTGGCCCTCGCCGACGCGAGCTCCTCGCCTGCCGACTGGCCGTCCATCGCCAACACCCTGGCGCCTTCGGTCGTGGCCATCTCGGTCAACGGGCAGCGGGGCCCGGTCAACGGCTCGGGCGTCGTCTACGTGGACAGCTCGAACCGGACCTTCGTCCTCACCGACGAGGATCTCTTCGACGGCTCGGGGTCGATCCGCGTGCGCTTCAACGACGGCGGAGTGGACACCGGGCACCTGCTACGCGTCGACGCCACGACGGGCCTGGCGGTCCTGTGGGTCGCCGGCAGCGGGCGGGCGG
Source organism: Acidimicrobiales bacterium (assembly GCA_050996645.1). Classification (GTDB taxonomy): domain Bacteria; phylum Actinomycetota; class Acidimicrobiia; order Acidimicrobiales; family Palsa-688; genus JBPCRR01. Next base: position 707 of record JBPCRR010000123.1, read on the forward strand.
TTCCATACTTCGGCTCGGTGAGCAACGTGCGCATCGCCGACACGGTCTTGGCCTTGGGCGCCGGCCCCGCCCAAGGTGGCGCCGTCGCTCCGAGCACCGTCAGCGGTTTGGACTGGCCTGTCAATCTCCAAGACGGCAGCAGCCGCATCGGAATGATGGCGCTCACAGCTGCGTCCATGCCACCTCAGACCGCCGGCGGGCCGCTCGTGGACCGGCAGGGAACGATCGTCGGGATCACGTCGCCGAGCATCTCGACCGACCCCGACCAACACGGATTTGCATACGCCATCCCGATAGACGTTGCCGAGCACGTCGCCTCGGACATCTTGAGCGGGCGCTCCCCGACGCACCCATGGCTCGGCCTCAACAACATGGTTGACCTGACTCCGGGTGCGGCGCGCGCCCTCGGGCTGCCCGGGGGTGTGCAGGTTGCGACGATCGCCCGCGGTGGCCCCGCCGCGGCCGCGGGAGTCGCGACGGGCGACATAGTCACCACGCTCGACGGCCACCCTGTCACGTCAACGGGCGCGCTGACCGCGGTCCTCAGCCACTGCGAACCAGGCAAGACGGTCACCTTGACGTACCTTCACAAGGGCAAGCCCGTGACGGTGACGTTCTCGGTAGCCGAGCAGCGCGACGCCCCCCCGTCGAGCCCCTAGCGGCGACGACGCCTGCGGATCGCCAAGGCTGCGCCGGCGACGGCCGCGCCCGCGGCGGTCGCCCCGCCAACAGCCACCAACAGGGTGTAGTTCTGGCGTGTGCCCGGCGGCAGGTCGTCCCAGTGGGCCCGCACGTCGGTGGCCACCAGGGCTTCTTCGCTGGTGTACTCCGGCGACCAGCCCGTCGCCATCAGCCGGTCGGCGGCGACCACCCACGGGTGGGTCGCGTAGGCCCGGGCTTCCTTGGGGACGCCGCTGCGCCAGAGGTCCCATGTCCACGCCCCGACAGCCCTGGCGGCTCGCGCCGGCAAGGTCAGCTTGGCCACCCCGCCGGCCAACGACCGCGCCAGATCCTCGCCGATGCCGTGGTCCGGGGCCACGTTGAACACTCCGCGGTGACCCCCGACGCAGACGTGGACCACCGCCGAGGCCAGGTCGTCCACGTGGAGAAACTGCACCGGTCGCGGCGAGTCGCCTGATCCGCGGGGTGCCCTGGTCCCGCCGAGAGCCTGGTAGAGGGGCCGCTCGGGCCAGCCCACCGTCACCGCCGGGCGCAGCACCGCCACGCCAACCTCGGGGTGGTCCTCTGCCCAGTCGGTCACCTGCCGCTCAGCCTCGGCTTTGCCAACAGCGAAGGCCAGCTCGGGATTAGGCCGCAGTGGTGCCTCCTCGGTCAACGGAACCTGGTTGTCGGACCACGCGCCATAGACGGTGGCGCTCGACAGGTGGACCAGGCTCGACGGCGCCGCCTCCCCCGCGGCCTGCAGCACCCGGCGCAAGGCCCGCTGGTTGCGGTCCGACGTTGCCGTCGGGTCCTGGCGATCGCGCCCGGTCAGGTCTGCGGCATCCCAGGCGAGATGGACAACCGCGTCGCAGCCCCTGAGGAGAGCCTCCACACCGGGGTCCTCCGCGAGGTCGAGGCGGTGAAACTCCACCGACGGGGCCCGCTCGGGCGCGACGACCCGGTCGATCCCGATCACCCGGATGGGTTCGCGTACCCCGTCGAGGAGCTCGGCGACCCGGCGGCCCAAGGATCCACTGACCCCGGTGACTACAACGGTCCGCACCGCTCTACCATGCCTCAATGAGCGAGCCGAGGCGCAAGTCGTCGCCGTGCCGGGGCGCCTCCCCTTCCACTGTGCCCGCGGCAGTTGGTGGGCGGTGACGGGGACCGGGCCGTTTGGACCCGCCGGCGGTGGGCCGCTGGGTGACCTGATGCGCGACCTCGCGCGCCTGCTCAGCACCCAGGGCCCACTCAACTGGGAGGTCGCCAGGAACCTCGCACAGTGGACGGCTTCGGGCGGCCAGCCCGAGGCCAATCCCGACCCGCTCTCGCGGGCTCGGATGGAAGAGCTGCTCCGAGTGGCGGAGCTGCACGTGTCGGACGCGACCGGTATCGGCGCGGGCGAAGGGCCGCTCCGGCTCCGGGCCGTCAGCCCGAGAGAGTGGGCGTGGCGGACCCTGGACGCGTGGAGGACGCCGCTGGAGCGCCTGGCCGGAGCGATGACTGCAGGGGCGGGCGATGGCGGGGGCGCTGGCGGCGAGGGCTCCGGGGAGGGCGCCGGCACGGCCGGCGCCGGCGGGAGCGACGCCCCCGACCCGATGGGCCAGCTGCTCGGCAACCTGCCCCAGGTGCTCGGGCCGTTGCTGTTCGGCATGCAGGCCGGTTCGATGGTGGGCGAGCTCGGCTCGCGGGCCATGGGCCAGTACGACCTGCCCGTGCCGCGGCCGCTCGCCGAGGAGATACTGGTCGTCCCGGCGACCATCGATGCCTTCGCCCAGGAGTGGAACCTCGCTCCCGACGAGGTACGCCTGTGGGTGTGCCTTCGCGAGGTCACCAACCATGTCGTACTATCCCGCCCCCACGTGAGAGAGCGCCTCGACGCGCTGATGGGGAACTACGTCGCGGCGTTCCAGCCCGACCCTCACGCCCTCGAAGAGCGCCTGGCTGGGTTCGACCCGACAGACATGGAGGCGATGCAGTCGGTCTTCGGGGACCCCGAGGCCCTCTTCGGTGATCTGCGCTCCGACGCGCAGCGCCGCCTGCAGGTCCCGCTCAACACACTTCTCGCGGCCGTGGTCGGTTACGTCGACCACGTCCTCGACGTGGTAGGCCGACGCATGATCGGCTCGTACGCGCCCCTGACCGAGGCGCTGCGGAGACGTCGGCTGGAGGAGTCGAGCGGCACGCGCGTGCTGGCGCTGCTGCTCGGCGTCGAGCTCGATGCCGCCACCTACGACCGGGGCCAGGCCTTTTGCCGCGGGGTGCTCGAACGCGCAGGTGAGGAAGGCCTCAACCGGCTCTGGCGATCGCCGGCCCACCTGCCGACGCCGGCCGAGATCGACGCGCCCGGCCTGTGGCTGGCGCGCATCGACCTCCCCGACTAGTCGGCGCCGCCCTGCGATGACCGGGGCATCTAGGCCGTGGCGTCGGGGGCCCACCGGGGCCGTTCGTGGCGGCGCTTGCCAACCATGGCGGCGAAGTAACCCGCTGACGCTGCGAGGGTCAGGGTAGCCACCAGGACGAACCCGACCAACAGCGGCATCGGGATCAGCACGGGCACCAGGGCACCCAGGACCCAGACCAGCTGGAACGTCGCCTCGAGCCGGGCGAAGACCCGGCTGCGGCTCGCCGATGGCGCGTCGCGCTGGACGACTGCATCGAACGCGAGCTTGGCCACGCTCGCCGCCAGCCCGATCACTGTAGCGAGGACCAGCGCCGCCGGCCGGCGCCCCATGGAGTCGACCTGGGTCACCCCCAACGCTACGAGCCCTATCGCCATCGCGGCCCCCGAGACCGTGCGCGTCTCGCCAAATCGCCTCCTGATCGCGGGAGCCAGAATTGCGCCTCCAAGGTGGCCGCCGACGCTGGCCACGCCGACCAGCCCGTACCAGATCAGAGGGGCCGACTCACGCCGGAACCCGAAGATGACTAGCGCGATCACCAACCCGGCTGCGGCCCTCATCGAGGCCACGAGCGCAGCGCTTAGCACCAGCGCCCGCCCCGCCGGCCGCGTCCCGGGGCCGAGCGGCCCTCTGAGCGGGCCAGC
>JBPCRR010000211.1:0-5777 GCA_050996645.1 Acidimicrobiales bacterium
CCCCGGCACCGGTGGCCGCGAGCGCGCCGGTGACCGAGGCGCCGACCACCGCCGAGGCGCCGACCACCGCGGCACCCAGCCCGTCCGGCGACGCCCTCGCTCAGCGGCTGTCGAAGGTGGCTGCTCAGCTGGCCGCGACCGGCCAGCCCGGGCCTGAAAGGCTCGCCTCCTCGCTCGAAGCCGTGGCGGCCGCGCCAGCGGGGACCTCGCGTGCGCTGGCGGCAGCGCAGGCTTACACGGCCGCAGTCGGGCTGGCGGCCACCGGCCAGATCAGCCGGTCGCAGTTCGACCAGGCCACAGCGCTGCTCACCCAGGCGGCCACGACCTCGGGCGGATCCCGCAACGGCCACGGCGGCACCCACGGTGATTGACCCCGCCGTCGGCGCCGCCGCTGATGCCCTCGAGCGGGTTGCGTACCTCCTGGAGCGCTCGCGCCAACCCACCTATCGCGTGAGGGCGTTCCGCAACGCCGTAGCCGCGATTCGCGAAGCCGGCGCCGAGGTCGTCAACAGCCTCGCATCCGCCGGCCGCCTGACCGACCTGCGCGGGGTGGGCCCGAGCACGGCGGGGGTGGTCATGGAAGTCCTCGCCGGCGCAGTGCCCGCGTACCTGAGTCGCCTCGAGGAGGAGGCCGAGCCCGAGACGGCCGTCGACGCGGAGACAGCACTGCTCTGCGGGCTCCTGCAGGGGGACTGCCATTCGCACTCGCACTGGTCCGATGGTGGCAGCCCGATCGAGGCCATGGCAGCTGCCGCGGCCGCCCTCGGTCACAGCTACCTGGCGCTGACCGACCACAGCCCGCGCCTGACCGTGGCCCACGGCCTGAGCCCCGAGAGGCTTCGGGAGCAGTTGGAGCAGGTCGAACGGCTCAACGCGGCCGGCCACGGGTTCCGCTTGCTGAGCGGCATCGAGGTGGACATCCTCGAAGACGGCACCCTCGACCAGGAGCGGCCGCTGCTCGAGCGCCTCGAGGTGGTGGTCGCTTCGGTGCACAGCAAGCTGCGAATGGAGGCCGCCGACATGACGCCGCGCATGGTCCGCGCCGTCGGCGACCCGGCCGCCAACATCCTCGGTCACTGCACCGGCAGGATCGTCGTCGGCAAGGGCCGGCCGCCGTCGGAGTTCGACGCGGTGGAGGTTTTCGCCGCGTGCGCCGCCAACGGCACCGCCGTCGAGATCAACTCCCGTCCCGAGAGGCTGGACCCCCCCGACGACCTGCTCTCGATCGCGGTCGACGCCGGCTGCCTCTTCGCGGTCGACACCGACGCCCACGCGCCCGGCCAGCTCGAGTGGCAGCGATACGGAGCGCGCAAGGCCGTCGACGCGGGAGTGGCGCCGGACCGGATCGTCAACACGTGGCCGCTCGAGCGATTCCTCGCGTGGTCCACGCAGCCGTGACAAAGGCCGCACCTCCGCCATCGCCTGCCTTCACCATGTCCTGTCTTCACCATCGCCTAAAGGAGCGGATGGCGCCTCGGGGGCCGAAGCGCGGCGCGCTGATCCCCGCTGCGTTGATCAGGCGCAGAACGCGCGCGCGCTGGCCCCGGTAGGGCTCGAGCAGCTCGAGCATCATTTCGTCGTCGCCTCGCGGCCGCCCCCGCAGCGCCCACGCGACCTGGTTCGGCAGGTGGAAGTCACCGATGGACACCGCGTCTGGGTCACCGAGAGCCACGGCCGACACCTCCGCCGCGGTCCAGGGCCCGACGCCAGGGATGGTGCTTAGGCGCCGACGGGCGCGCTCTGGGCGCATCGCGGAGGTTTCCTCGAGGCGCGCCGCGTTGGCGCCCACGGCCCGGAGGGTCTCGGCCCGGGCTCGGGGCACCCCGAAGGCGTGCATCGCCCAGTAGGGCGTGGATGCCACCAGATCTGGTGCAGGCGGGAGCATCAGGCCGAGGCGGCGGGCCTCCGGCCCAGGTGCTGGCTCGCCGAGCGCGCCGACGAGATCGCACCAGCTGCGTCGGGCTTCCACTCCGGTCACCTTCTGTTCCAAGATCGCAGGGAGCAGCGCCTCGAACACCGCTTTGGTGGTCGGCATCCGCAGGCCCGCGTGGCGCCGGCGGAGATCGCCGACGACGCGGTCCGGCGTCGCCATCGCCCGCCACGGCCCCACGTCGTCGTCGGCGCCGGCCACTCCGGGCGCCTGGTCGAGGACCCATTGCGCTCCAGGCCCCCAGGCCTGCGCCACGAGCACCGCCTCCGTCGAGGCGAGGCGCAGGGCCAAGGTGGCGGGCCCTTCGGGAGTGCGTGTCGCCCTCCACCATCTGCCGGCTTCCCACCGGGTGCAGGGGTCCCCGCGCCCGTGCCGGAGCGGCCAAAGGGTAAGTGGAAGGTCGATCGGCTCCGCCAGTGGCACCCGCCGTGCGTGCTGCTTCGTGCCGCCAGCGCCCGCCACGCCTGGATGCTATTGCCCCTAAGGGTAGGCGTGGCAGGCTGTCGCAGTGAGCGAGCGTCGCACTGGCCAGCCGGGCCTCTTCGAGGAACTCCATTGGCGCGGGCTGGTCCATCAGGTGACCGACGCGGAAGCGCTTCCGAGGCTCCTCGACCAGGACCGCCTGACCGGGTACATCGGCTTCGACCCGAGCGCCGACAGCCTGCACGTGGGACATCTCCAACAGGTCTTCCTTCTGCGCAGGCTGCAACAGGCCGGCCACCAGGCGATCGCGCTCATCGGCGGGGGCACCGGCATGATCGGCGACCCGAGCTTCAAGAGCGACGAGCGCAGGCTGCTCGACGTGGGCACGATCGAGGCCAACCGCGCGGCCGTGCGGGCCCAGCTCTCCCGCCTGGTCGAGCCGGCGCCAGCGGCTCCGGGAACCGGTGGCGTGGTCCTGGCCGACAACCTCGACTGGCTCGCCGGAGCCGGCCTGCTCGAGTTCCTCCGGGACGTCGGGAAGGCCTTCAGCGTCAACGAGATGGTCCGCAAGGACTCTGTGCGGGCGCGCCTCGAGGGCCGCGAGCAAGGCCTTTCTTTCACCGAGTTCAGCTACATGCTCCTGCAGGCCTGGGACTTCGTCCAGCTCTTCGACAGGTACGGCTGCCGACTGCAGATGGGAGGCAGCGACCAGTGGGGCAACATCATCGAGGGCGTCGACCTGATCCGCCGTATGCGCCGAGCTCAGGCGTTCGGGCTCACCTCGCCGCTGGTCCTCAAGGCCGACGGGTCCAAGTTCGGCAAGACCGAGAGCGCCACGGTGTGGTTGGCCTCCGAGCGGACCAGCCCGTACAGCTTCTTCCAGTTCTGGCTGCGCAGCGCGGACAGCGACGTGGGGTCCTACCTGCGCCGCTTCACCTGGCTCGAACGGGACCGCATAGCGGAGCTGGAGGAGCTGACCGCCAACGCTCCCGAGCGCCGTGAGGCTCAGCGGGCGCTGGCTACGGAGGTGACGACGATCGTGCACGGCGCCGATCACGCGACGGCGGCCGAGAGGGCTGCAGAGGTCTTGTTCACCGAGGACGTGGCCGGCCTGGACGCCGCCACGTTGGCCTCGGCGCTTGCAGACGCGCCCACGACCGAGCTTCCCGGGTCGGAGCTCTCTGGCGGGGTGAGCCTGGTCGACGCGCTGGTTCGCTGCGGGCTCGCATCGTCCAACGGCGCGGCGCGCCGAGACCTCGCCGGCGGGGGGATCTCCGTCAACGGCCGGCGGGCGACTGTCGAGCGCCAGCTCGGCCCCGACGACGTGCTCGCGGGAGGATTCGTGATCGTGCGCAAGGGAAGGGCCAACCAGCACGTGCTCCGCATTCGGCGCTAGGTCTTCAGGTGGCGAGTGCGCCTCGCAGGGCCGCCGCGATCCCAGCTGCCTCCTCCTCGCTCTCGTAGCGAAGCCGGGGCCAGAAGAACCCCCGCAACCCGTCCTTGCGCCGGCGGGGCACCACGTGGAGGTGCACGTGGGGGACGCTTTGGCTCACCTCGTCGTTGAGACCCACGAACGCGCCCTCGGCGCCGAGGGCCACCCTCTGGGCGCTCGCCACCCGCCGCGCCGCCGACAAAAGCGGGCCCAACAGTTGCTCGGGCAGGTCGGCCAGCACCGCGACGTGGGCGCGGGGCACGACCAAGGTGTGGCCCGGGAAGACCGGCCGGGCGTCGAGGAACGCCAGCACCTCCGCGTCCTCGAGCACCAGGTGCGCAGGCAGCTCACCGTCGCGGATCTGGTCGAAGGGGCATCCGGTTGACAACACCACCCCAGAGTCGCGCGACGATGTGGCGATGGCCAACGAAGTGTCGCTCAGCGCCGGCCTGCCCGAGACGGTGCTACCCCCCGAGCCAGGCGAGGCCCTGGGTGCTCTGGCGTCGGCGTTGAGCGAACCCGCCGCGGCGCGCCGGGACGCGGTCGCCGCGGTAGCGGCGCGCTGGCCCCGGTACCTCGACGCCTGGGCCCGGCTAACTGAGTTGGCAAGGGACCACGTGGAGGCCTACGCCTACGCGCGGGTCGGGTATCACCGCGGTCTCGACACCCTGCGCGCTGCCGGCTGGAGGGGATCGGGGTATGTCCGCTGGCGCCACGAGACCAATCGTGGCTTTCTTCGTTCGCTGGAGGCGCTGCGAAGCGCAGCGGACGCGATCGGGGAGGCTGAAGAGGCTGCCCGCTGTGACACGTTCATCCACCAATTGGACCCCGACTGGGAGCGCCGCCCGGCGCGTTGAGCGCGGCCGCGACCTCACTCCTGGCGCCGTCTCGGCCCGATCGGCTCGACGATATGATTCCTCGAGGAGGTGCGGATGGCAGCCGTCGCCCAGGCCGGCCCGGCCGCGGAACAGACCACGTTGGCCAGGCAACGGGCGCGCTGCGCCGTCGATGCGTACCACGCTACGGGGCGTACCGAGGCCAGGGACGCGGTCGTAGCGGCCTACCAGGGTCTCGCCTACTCCCTGGCAGCGCGCTTCGCCCAGCGCGGCGAAGAGCTGGACGACTTGAACCAGGTGGCCTTGATAGGCCTACTCAAGGCCGTGGAGCGCTTCGATCCGGACCGCGGGGCGCAGCTCACCACGTTTGCCACCGCGACGATCCTCGGGGAGCTCAAGCGCCACCTCAGGGACCGGGGGTGGTCCGTGCGCCCGCCGAGACGCATCCACGACCTTCACCTGCAGGCTCAGCAAGCTGTGGATGAGCTGACCCAGGAGCTCGGGCGCAGCCCCACGCTGGGCGAGGTCGGTGGCCGCAGGGACGTGCCGGTCGAAGACGTCGTGGAGGCCCTCGACGCGGGGGGGCTGCGCCACAACGCATCGCTGGAGGCGCCCCTCGCCGCCGGCGAGGACGACTCGCTCACTAGCAGCCTCGGCGCCGGCGACCCGCTGCTCGCCGAGGTCGACGGGCGCCTGTCACTCGACCCGCTGCTGTATCGGCTCCCTGAGCGGGAGCGCCATATCCTCAACCTGCGGTTCGTCGTCGGCTGCAGCCAGACCGAGATCGCAGACCGGGTGGGGGTGAGCCAGATGCAGGTGTCTCGCCTGTTGTCTCGCAGCCTCGCTCAGCTGCGGGCCTGGGCCGCCGAAAGCGCGTAGTGGGAGCCGGTTCCCCGCTACCGGCCGCCGGCTGGGAGCTGATCACCGAGGAGAATGCTCTGGCAGCCCTGGTCGAGCGCCTGCTCAGTGCCGATCGCTACGCGCTCGACACCGAGTTCCACCGCGAGAGGACCTATTGGCCGCGGGTGGCGGTGGTGCAGGTGGCGTGGCCAGCGGTCGGCAACGCCCCCGCCGGCGTGGGCCTGATCGACGCCCAAGCCGTCTCGCTCGGACCGCTCGGCGAGGTGCTGGCGAGCGAGGCGGTGATGGTGGCCCA
>JBPCRR010000306.1:0-4286 GCA_050996645.1 Acidimicrobiales bacterium
ACGGGCATGGCTGAGGGACGGAGGTACCTGTTCCACCCATTGGAGCGGCGCGGGGTCGTGATCGGACTGCAGGCCCCGCAACTCGGGGCCCTGATGATCGGCGTGGCGTTCGCGCTGCTGTGTCTGCTGGTCATCCCCGGAGGCCTGGGTGCCCTGGCGGCGCTGACGTCTCTCGGCACCGGGGCAGCGGCGGCGTTGTGGCCGGTGCAGGGGCGCCCACCGGTGTCATGGTTCCCCGTTGTGGGAAGGTGGGCCCAGAGGCGCCGTGGCGGGCCGCGGCTGGCTCACCGAGTGCCGAGAACCGTGCGCGTCGGGCGGGAAGGGCCCTGGGGGCTGGTTGACGCCGGCCCGGCCGTCGGCGCGACGGGGTCGGGCCGTCCGTGCAGGGGCGGGCCGGCGCGGACCACGACGCCCCGGGGCATCTCGTTGGTGGAGGCGCCGGCGCTGCCTGGTGACGCGCCGATGGGGGTGGTGCGCGACGTGCACTCCGGCACGTGGGCAGCGGTCCTGGCGCTGCGGGGCCGCTCGCTCGCTTTGCTCGAGCCTTCGGACAAGGAGCGCCGCCTTGGCGCATGGGGTGCGATCCTGGCGGGCCTGGCGCGCTCGGGAAGCCCGGTGCAGCGGGTGCAGTGGATCGAGACGAGCGCTGCCGGCGACGCCGGTGAGCTGGCCCGCTATCTGGACGAGGCCGGGGTCGCAGCGGTGGACCGGCACCTGGAGGCCGCACGGCGCAGCTACGAGGAGCTCATAGCGAGGTCTGGACCCGCCAGCCAGGAGCATCACGTGTTGCTGGTCCTGGCGGTGCGGCCGAGGCACGGGCGTGGGGCAGGGGATGGGAAAGCCGAGCGCGCGGCGTTCGACGTTCTTCGCCGGGAGACCCGCTTGTTGCAGGGTCAGCTCCGCAACGCGGAGCTCGGGGCGTCAACTCCGCTGACGCCGGAAGGGCTGGCCATGGTGTTGCGAACCGGCGTCGACGCGGTTGGCCCGCAGCGCCCGCCGGGTGGGATCGCCGCGGGCGCGGCGCGGGCCGCGGCGGGGGTCGTTGCCTGGCCGATGGCGACCGACGAGGCATGGTCGGCATTTCGGGCGGACGGGTTGTGGCACGCCACGTACTGGATCGCCGAGTGGCCTCGCATCGAGGTCGCCCCGGACTTCATGGCGCCGTTGCTGCTCTGCCCCGGACGGAGGCGCGTTTCACTTCTCATGGGCCCGGTGCCAGCCGAGCGCGCGACCCGCCAGATTGAGTCCGCACGCACGGCCGACGCCGCCGACGAGGAGCTGCGCAGGCGTGCCGGGTTCTTGAGCACCGCCAGGCGGCAGCGCCAGGCCGAAGGCGTGCTCAAGCGGGAAGCGGAGCTCGCCGACGGCCACGCCGAGTTTCGCTTCAGCGGGTACGTGACGGTGAGCGCGGCTACCCGGGAGGACCTCGAGTCCTCATGCTCCCAGGTGGAACAAGCCGCCCAACAAGCCCATCTCGAGCTGCGACGCCTCTGGGGCCAGCAGGCGGAGGCCTTCACCTGGACCCAGCCGCTCGGCCGGGGACTGCGATGACCCCGCCGGCTGCGCACCGAGTAACGACGGCCCATCTGCAGGCCGCCTACCCCTTCGCGGCGGAGGGGTCCCTGGGCGCCCGAGGGACCCTGATCGGGCGGAACCTGCTCGGCGGCTCGTTCTGCTTTGACCCCTGGGAGCTGTACGCACGAGGTGTGTTGACCAGCCCCAACATCGTCGTGGTGGGCCAGATCGGGCGGGGCAAGTCGACCTTCGTCAAGACGCTGCTGTGGCGCCAACAGGCTTTCGGCCGCCAGGCGTGGGTCGTGGACCCGAAAGGGGAATACGCACCGCTGGCCGAGCTCTGTGGAAGCCGCCCGCTGCGGGTGTCGCCCGGCTGCGGGGTGCGGCTGAACCCCCTCGACGCCGCGCCGGGTGGCGGCGCTGGTTCCGGGTCCCCGGAGCGAGGCGCTGACCGATCCGACCCGTCCGGCCGGAGGCAGGCGGAGCTGTTGAGCTCGGTGGCCGCGGCCTCGCTCGGGCGCGCCCTCACGCCGCCGGAGCGGACCGCCGTCGAGCTGGCGGTGCGCGACGTGTGCGCCCACGACGGCCGTCTTCCCACGCTGCCGTCGGTGGTCGATGCCTTGTTGGACCCAGCGGCACCATCAGCCGCGTCGGTCCGGACAGACCGAGAGGGGCTCGCGGCCGACGGCCGACTGGTGGCGTTGGAGTTGCGCCGGCTGGTCTACGGGGACCTGGCGGGAATGTTCGACGGTCCCACGTCGCCGGGAATCGACCTGGCGGCTCCGCTGGTGGTCCTCGACCTTTCGGCCCTCTACGCGTCGGCCGCCTTAGGCATCTTGATGACGTGCGCGACCGCCTGGCTCCAGGCGGCCCTCGCCTTCGCAGAAGGGATCAAGCGGCTGGTGGTGGTCGACGAGGCGTGGGCGATCCTCCACGACCTGGCCACGGCCCGCTGGTTGCAGGCTTCATTCAAGCTGTCGCGGGCGTTCGGGGTGGCCAACGTCGCGGTGGTCCATAGGCTCTCCGACCTCCGAGCGGCGGGCGCCTCGGGGTCCGAGCAGCAAAGACTGGCGGAGGGGCTGCTCTCGGATGCCGAGACCAGGGTGATCTTCGCCCAGCCCCCATCCGAGATCGGGCTGGCCGTGGAGTTGCTGGGCCTGACCTCCACCGAGGCGGAGCTCCTCGTTCACTTGCCGAGGGGCGTGGCGCTGTGGAAAGTGGCGGGGCGCTCGTTCCTGGTGGAGCACCAGGTCGGCGACCGCGAGAAGCCCATCGTGGACACCGACGCCGCGATGAGGGAGCCGGAGCGATGAGCCGTCCTCGTGTCGGGCCCTGGCCGGGCCCCGCTACGCGGGCAGCGCGCTGGGATCGGTCGCAGCCGCCTGGCCCGGCGGGCGTCGAGCTCGCAGCCGCGGCGTTCATCTGCGTCGTTGCGGCGGTTGGGGCCTGGGTTTGGACCTCCGCCGAGCTGTCGGCGCGCCTCGCCAGTGGCCGGTGGCTGTCGTTTCCCGCGCCGGCGGTCCCGGCGGTCATGTGGCGGCTCCCCGCCCGCTTGTCCGATCCGCGCCAGGCGTGGCCGGCGCCCCTGCGCGGGCTGCTCCCCGCCGGAGCGGTCATGGACGCCATTGCGGTGACCATCCTCGCCGCGGCGTGCGCCCTCGTCGGTGGGGTTCGGCGGGCGAGCACAGGTCGATGGTTCGGTCCCCGCTGGCCGACGCGGTCAGCGGGCCGGCGCCGAGCCGTTCGCCACCACGACCCGGCCATCGCCGGCGCCAGGTGGGCAACGCGGCGCGACCTCACGCCGCTTCGGATCAGGCAGCCTGCGCCGGGCCGATTAGTGGTGGGGCGATCCGGACGACACCTGGTTGCGACCGAACACCGCCACTCGGTGCTGGTGCTCGGGCCAACCCAGTCGGGCAAGACGACGGGCCTTGCGATCCCGGCGATCCTGGAATGGGCGGGACCGGTTGTGGCCACCTCGGTCAAGGACGATCTGGCCGCGGCCACGTTGGGATGGCGAGGCGGCCAGGGTAGTTGCTGGGTCTTCGACCCCACCCGGAGCTCGGGGCTGGCCCGTCCGGCCGGCTGGTCGCCTCTTGCAGAGGCCACCGGCTGGAGTGGGGCGCAGCGGGTAGCCGCGTGGATGGTCGAGTCGACCCCGGCGCGGGGCGGGATGTCCGACGGCGCGTTTTGGTTCGCTGCTGCCGCGAAGCTGCTGGCGCCTCTGCTCCTCGCTGCCCGCCGGGGCGACGCGACCATGGCCGACGTGGTCCGATGGACCAACTGCGGGGACTACGACGAGGCGCTGCGGATCCTCGACTTCCACGGTGACATGGAAGCGGCGGTTGCGCTGGCTGCCTGCGCGGCGCGCGACGACCGCCTGCGCAGCTCGGTGGGCACCACGCTCGAGACGGTCCTCGGGCCGTTCGAGGACCCCGTGGTCGCCTCGTCCACCTCGACGATCGACATCGACCCGTCCGCCCTCCTGAGCGGGCCCAACTCCTTGTACCTCTGCGGGCCGAGCCACGAGCAGGCTCGGGTGCAGGCGCTGTTCGCGACGCTGGTCGCATCGGTGGTCTCGGCTGCAGTGGCGCGGGCCAACCACCTCGACGGGCCGCTGGACCCGCCGCTGCTGCTCGTGCTCGACGAGGCTGCCAACGTCGCGCCGCTGCGGGACCTCGACACCTTGGCTTCGACCGGCGCGGGCCTCGGGATGCAGCTGGTCACGGTCTGTCAGGACATCGGTCAGCTCGGGGCCCGTTACGGGCCCG
>JBPCRR010000308.1:0-7236 GCA_050996645.1 Acidimicrobiales bacterium
CCCTCGCTCGCCTGGTCCTCTCCGGCGAGCGGGGCGCACAGCGCGACATCGTGGTGCTCAACGCCGCGGCGGGCCTGGTCGTGGCCGGGGCCGCTGCTGACCTAGCGGCAGGGGTGGCGCTGGCGACCGCTTCGATCGACGAGGGGAGAGCGTCGCTGTGCCTGGAGCGGCTTGTGGAGGTGTCACGAGCGGCGCAGGGCTGACGGCGTGGGGCTACTCGCCCAGGTCCCACATCGCGTCGAGGTCGTGGCGGCTGTAGGCCCTGAAGGCGATGAGCGTCCGGGTGTCGACGATACCCTCGAGCCCCGATATTCGCCGTGTCACCACCGCGGCGAGTTCCTCGTGGCGGCGCACCCTGACAACCGCCACAATGTCCGCGTGGCCCGCGACGGAGTAGACCTCCGCCACGCCTTCGACTTCTGCCAGCTCCTCTGCCAGCGCCGCCACCCGTGCCGGTGTGGCGTCTATGAGCACGAAGGCGTGAACCATGCAGCGCACGGTACAGGGTTTGGATGTCCCACCTATGCGCCATGCTCAGGCTCATGAACACCTTGACGATCAGCTGTGATGAATGCGAGATGCAGCACACCTCGGTCTGCGAAGGCTGCGTGGTGACCTTTATCCTCGGCCACGAGCCCGAAGATGCAGTCGTGATCGACGCCAACGAGGCGCGGGCGGTCAGGATGCTGGGGCGCGCGGGGCTGGTACCACCATTGCGGCACCGAAGGATCCGAACTACGACGGGCAGGGACACCGCCGTCGAGGCCGTAGCTGTGGCTCAGCGCGGCTGAGCCTGAAGCCGCCGGCGGTGCTCGGTCACGGAGTGATCGAGGTCAAGCTGCTACTTTGCATTCGGGCTCGACCGCCGAGTCCGCCGCCCTGGGAACGCCTGTGCAACAGCTCCATCTCGTCGGATACACGGCTGATCACGACGGGCTGATCTTTGCCGCGAGGGCGGGAGCCAAGACTGGCCGTTTCGTCCTCGTCCTCGACGAGGAGCTGCTGGCCCAGATCGACAAAGCCCGCCACCTTTCCAATGGTGTCCCTGAGGAGACTGGGGCCGCTCAGCGCTCCCCTGCCATGAGCCCGCGTGAGATGCAGTCCAGGTTGCGTGCCGGGCGCAGCGTCGCCGAGGTGGCGGCCGAGGCACAGGCTGATCTCGAGTGGGTCGAGCGGTTCGCCGTGCCAATCCACGCCGAGCAGGCGGCAGCGGTGCAACGGGCCGGAAGCCTGAGGATGGGCACCGCGAGGCGGGGCGACTCGAGCCTGCCTCTGGCCGAGGCGGTGAGCTTCAACCTCCAAGAGCGCGGCGTCGATCTCGCCGGCGACAAGTCCGCCTCCGGGTGGTCGGCATTCCTGTTTCGTGACGCGGAGTGGATTGTCCGGTTTGCTTACCCCTGGCGTGGCAAGGAGATGGAAGCGGAGTGGTCCGCTGACCTTGCTGCGGGACGGCTCGTCGCGCGCAACAAGCTGGCCGGCGAGCTCGGCTTCGTCGACGGCCGGCGAGGCGACGATGAGGGGGGTCGCGGGAATTCGCCGCCGGCCTCGTCCCCGCGACGCCCGCCAGCGGCTACATCTACCGCCCGCCCGCCGGCCGGGCGGCGGTCCGCGGGAGGCGGGCGCCAGCGAGCGGCGGGGGTGATCGCGCGAAGCCCTTCGGCGAGATCGCGGGCCGCGGTACCGAGGAAGGCCGGCTCCACCGGGTCCTCCCGTCCGTGGTCGCCCAACTCGAGCGCAAAGCCGGTAAAAAGGCCAACCAGGTCAACCAAGGCGGCCAAGACAGCGAAGACAGCGGCGAGGTCCACTAAGCCGGCGTCCAGGACATCGACGCGCCGGCCCGCCAAAACGGCCGCTGCCGAGCCGGCACGTCCAAGCGACCCCACGCTCGGGCGCCTGAACAGCGGTCTGCGCGGGCTGCGGGGGGTCCCGACCACCGCCGCACCCAGGGTGGCCGTGGAGCGACGAGTGGGCGCCCCGGGCACGGGCGTCGAGAATGGACTCGGCGCCCTTCGCCAACCGGGCCCGGTCTCGCGCCCCGCAGCCGCGGCCTTGCGCCCACAGCCGCCGGACGCCCGACCACCGGACGCGGTCTCGCGCCCATCGGCCCCGTCGGGCGCTGTCCCCGGGTCGACGCCGCCGGCCTCTGCCGCAGGCCGAAGCGCTCCGGGCCCACGACCGTCGATCTCGGGCTCGATCTCGGCGCCAGCGATCGGGACGCCTGCCTCACTTCGCGCATCCCCTGCGCTCCTCGGACCGCCGGCGGCGAGACCGCGCCCGGGGCTGGTGCAAGACCCGGCAATCACCATGCCGGCACGGGCGCCGGCGCGCCCCGTTCCAAAGCCAGAGCAACCGGCACCGGCGCCAGCGCGCCCGGCTCCGAAGCCGGCGCGACCAGCCCGGGCGTCAGATACGGCCACGGCCGAGCGCTCAGTTCCCGCGGGACAACCTCGGGCGAACCGACCCCTTCGGACTAACCGGCCCCTTCGGGCGAATCGCCCACTTCGCGCGGAGCGGCCGCCGGCCGGCGCGAGCGCCAGGCGTCCGCTGCGTTCTACGGAGGAGGCACGGGCCGTTGCGGCCCGTCGCAGGGGTGCGCCGGCGGCCTCTGCGACAACAGCGAGAGGGGCCGCGAGTCCCGGGCCCCCGGACTCGGACGAGATCACATCGCCGCATCCGGTGGCGCCTGTCGAAGGGCTGCCGTCCGCGGGCACGTCGGCGGTCCGCATCCTGCGGCCGGCCCCGGCGCCTGGGCAGGTGCCCGGGACCAGCGGTTGGGGGGCTGCTGAGGGAGGCGCGGCGGTCATCAATGCAAACCAGGCTGGTGACGGCGCCCGGCGCTCCGAAGTGCGACCGTCGCCGCTGGACAGGAGCGAACAACCGCGGCGCCGGCTCGGGTTGCGCAACCGGAGCAGGTCTCGCTCGGCGAGGCTCTGAGTGGCGTGCGACCACTAGCCGCCAAGCTGCGCCAGGTGGGCAGAGCCGCAGGGTTGGACGCCCTCGGTTTCACCGGCGCAGAGCCCTTCTCGACCACACGCCAGATCCTCGAGCAGCGCCGGGACGCGGGGCTTTCGGGCGGGATGCAGTTCACCTATCGCAACCCGCGCCGCTCGACTTCGCCCGGACAGACCCTGCCAGGCGCTCGAGCTCTGGTGGTTGGCGCCAGACGTTACGACCGCGCTCGTCCCACACCACGAGACCGCTTCGATCGCCGGCCAAGAGGTCGGGTGGCTCGATACTCGTGGGTCGACCACTATCAGCCCCTGCGTGATTCGCTCGAGTCGGTGGCGGGGGTACTTCGCGCCGAGGGCTGGAGGGCGCGGGTGCTGGCGGACGACAACGCTCTGGTCGACCGGGCGGCCGCTCAGCGCGCCGGCCTCGGCTGGTACGGCAAGAACACCAACATCCTGTTGCCTGGACTGGGATCGTGGTGCGTGATCGGGTCGGTGCTCACCGACGCCCCGCTGCCGCCGGACGTTCCGATGGAGGACGGTTGCGGGCGCTGCCGGCGTTGCCTTCCTGCATGCCCCACGGGCGCGCTCAGCGCTCCAGGAGTCCTGGACGCGAGGCGCTGCCTGGCTTGGCTGGTCCAGGCGCCGGGGGTGTTCCCGATGGAGCATCGGGTAGCGCTCGGGGACCGCCTCTACGGTTGCGACGACTGCCAGGAGGCTTGCCCCGCAAACGGGGCCGAGCGACGCCGGGGCGCCGATGACCGAATTGACCCTGACGGCGGAGCACCCCACGGCGCGCGAGCCCAGCGGCCGCCGCCGGCGGAGATCGGCGCCGAGCCCGAGGTAGACCTGCTCGAGCTCTTGGCGGCGTCCGACGAGGAGATCCTCACCCGATGGGGCAGGTGGTACATCCCCGAGCGCAATCCGCGGTACCTGCGCCGTAACGCCATCGTGGTCCTCGGCAACGTGGCCGCTCCCGACGACGGGGGTGTCCAGGCCGCACTGCGGCGCGCGCTTGCGGACCCGGACCCACTGTTGCGGGGCCACGCGGTCTGGGCAACAAGACGTCTCGGCCTAGATGACCTGCTTGTCGAGGTCGCGCGGGACCCCGACCCGGTGGTACGCGCCGAGCTCGAAGCTTCGGTGGCTTCACGATGAAACACCTCCTCGTCACCAACGACTTTCCGCCCAAGGTCGGTGGGATCCAGTCCTACCTGTGGGAGCTGTGGAGGAGGCTGCCACCAGATGACGTCACGGTGCTCACCACCCCCCACCCTGATGCCTCCCGCTTCGACGCAGCCCAGGCGTTCCGGGTGATCCGGACAAAAGAGCCGGTGCTGTTGCCGAATCCGGTGTTGGTGCGCCACGTCCGCAAGCTCGCCGCCGAGGTGGGCGCGCAGGCCGTCGTGCTGGACCCCGCGCTGCCGCTGGGCCTGATCGGGACGAGCCTCGGGCTGCCCTACGCCGCCGTGTTACACGGCTCGGAGGTCACGGTGCCCGGCCGGCTCCCCGGGACGAAGCAGCTGCTTGCCAGGGTGCTTCGAGGTGCGTCGCTGTTGATCGCCGCCGGTGGCTACCCCGAAGCCGAAGCGCGTCGTGCGGCCGGATCGTCGTTGCCGAGGGTGGTGCAGGTCCCGCCAGGCGTGGACACTGATCGCTTCGTTCCGCTCCCGCCGATCGAGCGTGCCGCCACCAGGACCCGCCTCGGGCTCCCTGCCGACAAGGCGCTGGTGCTGAGCTTGAGCCGCCTCGTACCCCGCAAGGGCATGGACACCTTGATAGATGCCGCCGCCAGACTCGCCCCCACGCACCCCGATCTGGCGGTCGTCATAGGGGGCGGGGGGCGCGACAAGTCCCGGCTCGAGCACAAGATCAAGAAGCTTCGTGCACCCGTCAAGCTTTTGGGGAGGGTGTCGGAACACGACATGGCCGGGCTGTTCGCCTGCGCAGACATCTTCTGCTTGTGCTGCCGCAACCGGTGGGGCGGGCTCGAGCAGGAGGGGTTCGGCATCGTGTTCCTGGAAGCTGGTGCCGCGGGAGTCCCTTCGGTGGCGGGCCAGAGTGGTGGGGCGGCCGAGGCCGTCGTGGATGGCGAGACGGGCGTGGTCGTGTGGCGTCCGGACGACGCGGCGCAGGTGGCAAGGGCGCTGGCCGTGCTAATCGACGACGCCGAGCTGCGCAGCCGCCAGGGTCAAGCGGCACGCCGGCGCGTGGAGGACGACTTCAGCTATCCGATGCTCGCCCAACGGCTGCACGACGCGCTCGAAGCCATGCCCTCCCCGCGCGCAGCCGCCCAGTGAGACATGCCGGCGCTGCATGGCCGGCGGGCTCTTCGGCGCGGATGGGCCACATCGGGATCGGCCCGCGCCCCAGGGGTCACCTCGGCGCCAAAATGAGGGGCACCCAGACGCCGCCCCGGATGCCGCCAGGGTCCGCCGCGGTCACCTCGCGGGGTACTACGGTGCCAACTGGAGCACCGACGAGAAGACACCCGATCAGAAGGGCCCGTGCGTGGAGGAGAAGGTCAGCGAACGGATGGTCATCCGTGGCACTCCGGAGCACTGCTTCGAGGTGCTCACCGACTTCGAGCGCTACCCCGAGTGGGCGGCGGACATCAAGGCCGCGACCATCTTGGAGCGCGACGAGCGGAGCCGAGCCACTCGCGTGCTGTTCCGGGCAGCAGCCTTCGGGCGCAGCACCTCCTACGCCCTGGCCTACGACTACTCCTCAGCTCCCTTCGAGTTGTCGTGGACTCAAGTGGACGGGGACCTGACGAGGCGCCTGGACGGCTCGTATCACCTGACCTCGTCGGGCGACGACACCACCGAGATCGTCTACAACCTGACCGTTGACTTGAAGGTTCCCCTGCCCGGTTTCGTGAAGCGCCGCGCGGAGGGCCGGATCATGGGAACCGCCCTGCGGGAGTTGAAGGTCCGGGTCGAGGGCCAGCCGCCGCTTCGCTCGACATCTCCGTCCAGCGGCCTTTAGGGTGGCGCCATGTCGATCTTCGAAACCGAGATGTCCGGCCTGGGAGGCCAACCCCTCGACCTGAAGGCCATGTCGGGCCGGACGGTGCTGGTGGTCAATGTGGCCTCCAAGTGTGGGCTCACCCCCCAGTACCTCGGGCTCGAGAAGCTCCAGAAGCGCTACGCGCCTCGCGGCTTCAGCGTGCTCGGCGTTCCGTGCAACCAGTTCGGCGGCCAGGAGCCCGGCACCCCCGAGGAAATCGAGACGTTCTGCTCGACCACCTACGGGGTCTCCTTCCCCTTGACCGAGAAGGTCGAGGTCAACGGCGAGGGCCGCCATCCCCTGTACCAGAAGCTCACCGCCGCCGCCGACGCCAACAACGAAGCCGGTGACATCCAGTGGAACTTCGAGAAGTTTCTGGTCTCGGCCGCCGGCGAGGTCGTAGCCCGGTTCCGGCCGACGGTGGACCCCGAGTCCGACGAGGTGGTCAGCGCCATCGAGGCGCAGCTTCCCGCCGCTTGAGCCGCAGCGCCCTACCGTCGTCGTCATGACCGACCGACAGGTAGACACCGAACCGGGCCACAAGCCACTCGAGCTGAGAGGTGCGGTGGCGGTGGTGACCGGCGGCGCCGGCGGAATCGGGCGGGCGCTGGCAGAGAGGTTGGCTGCCGAGGACGCCCGGATCGCGCTCGTAGACCTCGACGAGTCGCGGGCGCAGGAGGCCGCCCGCAGCTGCGGCGCTGCCATCGGGATCGGCGCGGATGTCGGGGACGAGGCCGCAGTGAGGGACATGGTCGCGAGGGTCGAGGCCGAGCTCGGCCCCGTTGAGCTGTACCTGTCCAACGCCGGGGTGGGCGGCGGTGTCGAGCTCGGAGACGACAGGGCCTGGGAGCTGAGCTGGCGGGTCCACGCGATGGCGCACGTGTACGCCGCGCGGGCGGTGTTGCCAGGGATGGCGGCGCGCGGCTCGGGTGCCATGGTGATAACGGCGTCGGCGGCGGGCCTGCTCATGATGATGCAGTCGGCGCCGTACACGGTGACCAAGCACGCTTCCGTGGCGATCGCGGAGTGGCTGGCGGTGGAGTACGGCGACAAGGGGGTGCAGCTTCACTGCCTCTGTCCGCAGGGGGTGCGCACCCCTATGGTCAGCGCCGACCCGAGGGGAGAATCGGAGGTGGCCGCGAGCGGCCGGATCCTCGAGCCATCGGAAGTGGCCGAGGCGGTCGTGGACGCGGTGCGCACCAACCGCTTCTTGGTCCTGCCCCACCCGGAGGTCCACGCCTACGAGCAGCGCAAGGCGGCTGACCGCAACCGCTGGTTG
>JBPCRR010000409.1:0-3257 GCA_050996645.1 Acidimicrobiales bacterium
GCAGCGCCCGGCGCTGGAACGAGATGCTCTTGGCGGGCGTCGTGACCAACGCCGCCACGCCTCGTGCGAGGAGCTCGAGCTGGTCGGGGCGCGGATCGGGGCGCCACGGCTGCGCTGGGGGCTCTACTGGCTTCGGTTCGGGCTCGATGTCGAGGATCGTGGCCAGCACCTCGGCACCCGAGACGCCGTCGATCGAGGAATGGTGGATCTTGGTGAGCTGCGCCACGTGGCCGTTGTCCAAGCCCGAGATCACGTAGAGCTCCCAGAGCGGGTGGTTGCGGTCCAAGGGGCGCGACACGATGCGAGCCACCTGCTCCGCCAGCTGCTGGCGGTTACCTGGCTTGGGGAGCGCGACCTCCCGCACGTGGAAGTCGAGGTCGAAGTCCGGGTCCTCGATCCAATACGGGTGGTCCAGGCCGAAGGGCACCTCGACCAACCGCCGCCGAAGCGGCGGCAGGAGGTGCATGCGGCTCTCCAGTAGCTCCTTGACGTCTTCGAGGGTCACCGCTCCCGCAGAGGCGGGGTCGAAGATGGCCAGCCCGGACACATGGCCGAAGTTGGAGGCGGTCTCCATGTACAGGAACGCCGCGTCGAGCCCGGTCAGCTGTTGCACTGCTTGCCTCCCTCGTGGTCCCGAACGGGTAGATGGCTGGTCCGCATCGAACAGCACCCAACATAGGCCGGTGGCCTCCACGGCGGCGTACGCAGCGTGCTCGCGGCGCCACGGGGTTACCCCGTTGAGCCTTGGGCACCCGGCCCTCACCCACTCCGGTGACCTCTGGCTCTACCCTTGCTCGTCGGTGAGACGCTGGAGTTGGCATCGGCGGGCCCTGGCCTTTGGCGCTGGTGGTGCGGTCGCGGTCGCGACCGTGTTGTCGGCCGGGGTTCCCTCCCTGGCTGCAGCGGCGGGCTCGCGCGCCCAAGCCCGAGCGGCCACCCCGGTGCTGTCGGCGCGGCGATTGCCCGACTTCCTCTTGAGGGTCCTTGCCACCGAGCGGGTGCGGGCGTCCATTGGCGCAGCCTGGACACCGACGACGCTCGGCGCGGCGGCGTCGACGAGTTGCCTGCAGGTGGCCGCCGGTGACCAGGTGATCGACCAGGAGAACGTGTCGACCCCGCTGCTCCCCGCCTCGAACATGAAGCTGCTCACGGCTTCGGCGGCCCTCGACAAGCTCGGTCCCGACTACCGCTTCACCACGGAGGTCAAAGCGAGCCAGGCCCCCGCCGGGGGCACCGTCGCGGGGAGCCTGTACCTTGTCGGCGGCGGCGACCCCCTGCTGCGGACGCCCGGCTATGCGGCGGGGCTCCCGTTCCCGGAGCCCACCTACACCTCCTTGGTGCAGCTGGCAGCGCGGGTGCGAGCCGCGGGAGTGCGCCGGGTCCTCGGTTCAGTGATCGGCGACGAAAGCCGCTTCGACCAGCAGCGCGGCATCTCGACCTGGAAGCCTGCTTACGAGGCCGAGGGTGACGTGGGGCCGCTCAGCGCGCTCCAGGTCAACGACGGTTTCGAAAGGATCGTCCCGCCACCGCCGCCGCCGACCACGCTGCCCCAGCCGCCCACCACGACCACCACGACCACCCTGCCGGGCGTCACCACCACGACGGCCCCGGGTGGGCCACCCCCGAGCACCTCGCCGCCCACCACCCGGCCGCCCACCACCCGGCCGCCCACCACCCGGCCCGGCGCTCCCGACGGCGCGCCGCCGCCGTCGATCCAGGTACCGGCGCCACAGCCGGCGATACAGGCCGCCCAGGTGTTCGCGGGACTGCTCGCCGCCGATGGAGTGGAGGTAGCCGGAGGCCAGAGCAACGGCGTGGCGCCTCCGGCCGCCCCGGAGATCACCTCCATCGACTCGGCCCCCCTCAACCAGGTGGTGGGGGTGATACTGCGCTCCAGCGACGACACGGGGACCGAGCTTTTGACCAAGGAGCTCGGCCACCGCTTCGGGGGCGCGGGCACGACCGCGGCCGGCCTATCGGTCATCAAGGCGGACCTGGCCGCCGATGGGCTGCCGATGACCGGCTTCGCAGCGGTGGACGGCTCGGGGCTGGACCGCTCGGACCGCGTGACCTGCGCACTGTTGGCCGCTGACCTTGCGCGCAGCGGCCCGAGCAGCGTGCTCGCCACGGCGCTTCCTGTAGCCGGGCGCTCGGGCACCCTCGAGCACCGCTTGACCCAGCCGCCGGCGGCCGGTCGGGTGGAGGCCAAGACCGGCAGCCTCGACGGCGTCTCCGCCCTGAGCGGCTTCATCCCGGCGCCGGCGTCACCACCGTCGCCAAACCTCGCGTCAGCCCTGACCTTCGCTGTTGTTGTCAATGGGCTCGCGACCGAAGCTTCGGGCGAGCGCCTGATCGACTTGGTGGCCTCGGCGCTGGCGCGGTTCCCCGACGTGCCAGAGCGCTCGGCGATCCTGCCTGCGCCCCCCGTCGGCTGATGAGGCGCCTGCCCGTGTTCCCCCTCGCCACGGTGCTCGTGCCCGGGGCGGTCCTGCCGCTGCACATCTTCGAGCCGCGCTACCGCCAGCTGATGTCGGAGCTCACCGGCACCAGCGGCGCGCCGGGTGAGTTCGGGGTGGTACTGATAGAGAGAGGCTCCGAGGTCGGCGGGGGGGAGGTCCGCCGGCGCGTCGGCACCATCGCCCGCCTGGTCGGCCAAGAGGAGCTCGCCGACGGGAGGTGGGTGGCGGTGGCTGTGGGCACCCGGCCGTTCCGGGTGGTTGAGTGGCTGCCGGACGACCCCTACCCGGTGGCACTGGTAGATGAGGTGACTGACGACCCCGTCCAGGTGGTCGCCGGCGACCTTTCCGAGGCGGCGCGCCAGGTCCGCCGCAGCCTCGCCCTGGCCGCCGAGCTCGGCTACGACGTGGCGCCGGTTGCTTTGGCGCTCTCCGACGACCCGGTCGAAGCCCTCTGGCAGCTGTGCGCCGCCGTGCCTCTCGGGCCCCTCGACAAGCAGCGCCTGCTCGAGGTCGCCTCGGCGCCTGCGCGTTGTCAGGCACTGACCGCCGAGGCCGCCGAGCTCGCTTCCGTGCTTGCGCAGCGCCTTGCGACGGGATAAGGATCGGGCCTGCGCGGGTCACGGCCGGCGCGCGTTGCTGCCCACCAGACCCGGAGAGAACGTATGGCCGCCACTCGAACACCGGCTCCCCCCAAGCGCCGAGCCGAGCGCGACGACGCATCCATGGGCACGCTGTTGAGCGAGCTGTCGGGTCTAGTTGTGACCTACGCGAAGCAGGAGACCGTCGACCCGCTCAAGG
>JBPCRR010000412.1:0-2716 GCA_050996645.1 Acidimicrobiales bacterium
GCCCGGATCCTGGCAGAAGGGAGGAGGCAGCCGTCGCCATGGTCAACGTGGTCGAAGCCAGTAGGAAGTAGCGGGCGCCTGGGAGTCTGCAGCGCCGGAACCTCTCCAGCCACTTGGACCTCGGACGAGTTTGGACGAGTATTGAAGCGGTGGCTACCGCCACGAGGTAGCCGGCCATCACTATGCCGGCCACTCGGAGCACGGCGAAGCCGGCGAGCACGCCGTTCGCGCCAGCGAACCAATGCGGGAGGGCACCCGGGTCTGCCCACGGAGGCGCCGCGAGACCGTGGCCCCCCGAAGCCCACAACGCGCAGAGGCTGGCGACGGCGAGCAGCCACCGCCGGCATGCCTGACCGATCGTGCGAGGACTGTCGCGACCGCTTGTCATGGCAGCCCGCCAGCCGATAGGAGATCGGGGGCGAGCCCGCCTCCCCGGACGACTTCGAGGCTGTCGCACCCCGTCTCCGCGGGGACGACCCGGAGGGAGGTGGAGTCTGCAACCGTGTCCAGAAGCCGACCGGCCACGTCTGCTCCACCGGATGCCCACCGGTCGAAGACCCAGATCTGGCCGCTGGCTGGCCTAAGGAGTGCGGGTAGCGCCTCCTGGCCGCAGTGCCAACGGCCGATCACCACGACGTCTCCCTCCTGGCCGAGCTGAAAGAGGCCCTTGGAGCCGTTCAACACACCATCGTGTAGCCCAACGGGGCCGCACCCGGCGTCCACAACCGGGCAGGCGCCACCTGTCTGAGCTATCGCCGAAGGGGACCGGCCAGCGGCGGAACCGGGGGTGGCTCTGCTCGGGTTGCTGAACATCGGTGTAACCGCTATCACCGCGACCAGGCACAACGCCAGCGCCGCCGCAACGGCGGCAGCCAGCTTCGTCATCCCGAGGGCGTCAGGCTCACCGGAGCGAACCTCCGGCGGAACGGCACGGCCGATTCGCAGGCGGCCACGGTGAACCCGGGCCGACGTACCGGGGCGCGCTTCTGGAGCGACCGCGGGCAGGAGCTTGCCGGTTGCCACAGGGGAGCCCGAACGCGCCTGGTCCGCAACGATGATGGTTTCCGGTGCCGTTGCGCTCGGTAGCCTGGCACCTTCGCACCGCGACAGGGCATGGGCCAGCCGGCGGGCGTCGTCGCACCTGCGAGCCCCGGTGACCCCCAATCCCGGACGGACCAGGTCGCTGAGGCGCGACGACCTGGCTCGCGCGCGCCGAATAGACATTGCGGCCTGGAGAACTCGGTGGACTGATCTAGGGTAGTCGTGCCCCACCTGGGCAAGCAACGTGGCGGCCAACGAAGCCACGTCAGCTCCTGCAGCGCGCGCGAGCTCGTCGGCTCGGGCATGGCGGCTGGCCGCGCCGAACCCGCATAGAACGGGACACCCCTCGTGATCAAGGAGGATGTGCTCAGCGCACACCGCACCGTGCACGATCCCGAGGTCGTGCAGGTCGGCGAGGACGTTGGCCACCGCTGCCCCGAGGCCGAGCACCTCGCCCACCTCCAGGGGCATGCGAGCTGAGAGGTCGCCACCCGGTACCTCCCGGGTGGCCAAGGCGGTCTCGAAGCCGGCGGGAGCGGCGACGGCCTGCGCCACGCCAGGGTGCGCGGCGGCAACGAGGATCCGTCGCTCGCTGTCCACCCTGCGCTGCTCTGACGGGCTGTCGGCCTGCTTGACGACCAGCCTGACACCGGCCCAGACCTCCCTGGACACCCTCATGTGGTCATTGTACGGAAACAGCAAGAAAAGTAAAGAAATTAATGCCCTGCTCTGCCGGCGCTCTAGCCCGACTCGAAGGCGGGAGTTGTACAGCCCGACCGGAATCTGTTCCTTGAAACCCTGAGGTCACCTCGGTAGATTTCATGTTCGGGGCCGTGGTGTCGGGAGGTGGGGTATGAGGTCGCAGTCTGTTTCGCATCGGGAGCGCCTCCAAAAGACCAGGGCGGCCGCCGCTTGGACCTCGCCGTTGGAGGAGATCGAGCGCGCG
Organism: Acidimicrobiales bacterium; assembly: GCA_050996645.1. Classification (GTDB taxonomy): domain Bacteria; phylum Actinomycetota; class Acidimicrobiia; order Acidimicrobiales; family Palsa-688; genus JBPCRR01. The sequence continues at coordinate 1,988 of JBPCRR010000412.1, forward strand.
GTGCAGGATCGGGCGAAGCAGATCTCCCTCGACATGAGCGGCCCGGACAGCCAAGAGAAGCTCCGCCTTCTGATCGAAGACGAAATCGACCGCTGGCACCGGGAGTACGAGAGGGGGCGGCGGTCGCTCGACGTGGCCGATCCTCCTGTTGCGACCGAGCGGGCCCTGCGGAACCTGGTTGGCTACGGGCCCCTCCAGCCGCTCCTCGAGGATCCCGACGTGTGGGAGGTGATGATCAATGCCCCCGACTCGGTCTTCGCCAAGCGCCACACGGGCCCGAGCGGTTACCACGACGAGGTCTTTCACGATGACGACCACGTGCTGCGGGTGCTGACGAAGATCCTCGACGACGCCAGCCGCTCGCACCGAAAGCTCGACCCGGCAGAAGGTTTGCAGGACGCGCAACTCGATACCGGAGCTCGCATTCACATCGTCCATGCGGATATCGGGCGCGATGGTCACCTCCTTGTCAACATCCGAAAGTTCACCGGGGTCCGCTACCGGGAGCTAAACGAGCTGGTGGCCCGGGACATGCTTGATCAGGCTTCCGCCACCTTCCTGCGTGCTTGTGTTCGCAGTGGGCTGTCGATACTGGTTGCCGGAGCGCCCGGTTCGGGCAAGACCACCCTGCTTTCCTGCCTCGCAGCCGAGTTGGATCCGCACTTGCGGGTGGTGGTGGCCGAGGAGGTCTTCGAAACTGACATCCCGCTTCCGAACGTCGCCCACATG
>JBPCRR010000014.1:0-8997 GCA_050996645.1 Acidimicrobiales bacterium
CACCGCCACCGCCGTGGCCATGGGCACCGCCGCTCGGTCTGGGGCGCGCTGGGCGCGCGGCGCCACCGGCGGCGGCCGGCGCAGTGCCGGCGTCGGGCACCCACAGCTTTACTTGGTAGCGGCGCCCGTTGGCCTCCACGTCCACGTCGCGCTGCACCTTGGGTGGCTCACCCTCGTCGCCGGCCGGGGGCGCCGAAGCCGGCGGCGATGCCGACACCCCTGACAAGTCCAGCCGCTGCTCGACCCAGTTGGTGGAGTGCTCCACGGCGATGAAGTCGGGATGGGACAGGATGGCGACGTCGGCTGGAATGGTCGTGGCGACGCCTTCGATCTCGGTCTCGCTCAGCGCCCGCAGCATCCGCCGCCGCGCCGCCTCGCGATCGGGGCCCCAAACGATCAGCTTGGCGATCAGGTTGTCGTAGAACTGGCTGACCGTGTCGCCCTCCTCGTAGCCGGCGTCGGTACGCACGCCGAAGCCGTCGGGGCGACGGAACTGGGAGAGGGTGCCCGGTGAGGGCACGAACCGGCCCTCGGCGGGGTCTTCCGCGTTGAGGCGCACCTCGATCGCGTGGCCGTTGAAGACCACGTTTTGCTGGGTGAAGCCGAGCGGCTCGCCCGAAGCGATCCGCAGCTGCAGGGCCACGAGGTCCATGCCGACGACTTGCTCGGTCACGGGGTGCTCGACCTGCAGGCGGGTGTTCATCTCGAGGAAGAAGAAGTTGCTCTCTTGGTAGATGAACTCGACGGTGCCCGCGTTGCGGTACCCGCACGCCACCGCGACCTTGACCGCCGCCGCGCCCATCGCGTCCAGGGTCCGCGCTGGGATCCCCGGCGCCGGCGCCTCCTCGATCAGCTTCTGGTGCCGGCGCTGGGCCGAGCAGTCGCGGGTGCCCAGGTGCAGCGCGTTGCCGTGGTTATCGGCGAAGACCTGGACCTCGACGTGGCGCGGCCAGGTGAGGAACCGCTCCAGGTAGCTCTCGGAGCGGCCGAAGGCCTTTTCCGCTTCGCGCTGGGCGGACTCGAGAGCCGCCGCGGCCTCCCCGGCGCTCTGGACCACCCGCATCCCGCGCCCGCCGCCGCCGTACGCGGCCTTGATGGCGACCGGCCAGCCGTGCTCCTCGCCGAAGGCGACGACCTCGTCGGGGGAGCGGATCACCTCGTTGGTCCCGGGCACTCCTTCGACGTCTGCACGCTGCGCCGCGAGACGGGAGCTGATTTTGTCGCCCATGATCTCGATGGCCTCGGGGGGCGGGCCGATCCAGATGAGCCCGCTGTCGCTGACCGCGCGGGCGAAAGCCGCGTTCTCCGAGTAGAAGCCGTATCCGGGGTGTAGGGCGTCCGCCCCGGACCGGGCGGCCACGTCGAGGATCTTGGTCGTATCCAGGTAGCTCTCGGTCGCCGTCTGGCCCCCGAGGGGGTAGGCCTCATCGGCAAGGCGGACGTGGAGGGCGTCGCGGTCCAGGTCGGAGTACACCGCTACGGTCTGGATCCCGAGCTCCCTGCAGGTGCGTATCACTCTGACGGCGATCTCGCCGCGGTTGGCAATCAGGACCTTGGTAAGCACGAGGAGGCAGTCTGTCAGCATGTTTCTCGACGAGCGAACCGCGAGCAGGTTGTCGGAGCGGACCCGGTTCGGCGACGTGCGCCACTTCGCGCAGATCGGGTCCACGAACACCTACTTGAGGGAGCAGGCGGCGGCCGGCGCGCCTGAGGGGACCGTCGCGGTCGCTGACGTGCAGACCGCAGGCCGCGGCCGGATGGATAGGACCTGGGAGTCGCCGCCAGGTTCGGGGCTGTTGGTGTCGGTGCTGCTCAGGCCGACTGATCTTGCGGCCACGAGGCTCCACCTGGTCACCGCCGCCGCGGGACTGTCGGCTCGCCAGGCTGTCGAGGAGGTGGCGGGCTTCACGCCGGAGCTGAAGTGGCCGAACGATCTGGTGGTCTCGGGAAGCAAGCTCGCCGGCATCCTGGCAGAGTCGGCCGGGGGAGCGGTGGTGGTGGGCGTGGGTATCAACCTGACGTGGGCGCCCCGGGAGGGCGTCGCCCTGAGCGATCTATCGGCGGCGGCGGTCAGCCGCGAGGATCTGCTGGTGGCACTCCTGGAAGCGCTGGAGCGGCGCTGCGGGGACTGGGAGAGCGTGACCGAGGAGTACCGCTCGACCTGCGCGACGGTGGGAAGGGCCGTCAGGGTGGAGATGTCGGGCGGCGATCTTGAGGGCGTTGCAGAGCAGATAGACGCAGACGGGAGGCTGGTCGTGCGCACGGGCGAAGGGAGGCTGGTAGCCGTGGCCGCCGGTGACGTCGTGCACCTCAGGCCCGAAGACGGCTGTTAGCGTCGCGGGGCGTGAAGGCGCTGATCCTGGCCGGCGGCGCCGGCACCCGGCTCCGCCCCATCACCCACACCCGGGCCAAGCAGCTGGTCCCCGTGGCCAACAAGCCGATCCTGTTCTACGGACTCGAGGCCATCGCCGACGCCGCCATCAAAGAGGTCGGGATCATCATCGGGGAGACCGGGAGCGAGGTTCGCCAAGCGGTCGGAGACGGCTCCGCCTGGGGTGTCTCGGTCACCTACATCCCCCAGGAGGCCCCGCTCGGCTTGGCGCACTGCGTCCTCATCGCCGGAGAGTTCCTGCGCGACGACGACTTCGTAATGTACCTGGGGGACAACCTGCTCGAGCAGAACCTGCGCGAGTTTGTGGATGGCTTCGAGGCCGACCGTCGCTCGTCGAGCACGTCCACCCCTGGGCCCGAGGGCGTTGCCGGCCCGACGGCGCAGATCCTCTTGGCCCAGGTCCCCGACCCGCATATGTTCGGCGTCGCCGAGCTCGATCCCGACGGGCGGGTGGTCCGCCTGTTCGAGAAGCCGGCGGACCCTCCATCCGATCTGGCTCTGGTCGGCGTGTACCTCTTCGACGCGAGGATCCACGAAGCGGTGCGGGCCATCTCCCCATCAGGTCGGGGGGAGCTGGAGATCACCGACGCAATCCAGTGGCTGATCGATAGTGGCTACCGCGTCCGCAGCGAGATCCTCGAAGGATGGTGGATCGACACCGGCAAGCTCACCCCCCTGCTCGAGGCGAACAGGCTGATTCTCGAAACCCTCGACCGTTGCATCGAGGGTGAGGTGGACGGGGGCTCTCAGCTGGACGGGAGGGTGGTGATCGAGCCTGGGGCTGTCATCGAGCGGTCCAGGGTTCGCGGGCCTGCGATCATCGGCGCCGGCACGAAGGTGACGGACAGCTACATAGGTCCGTTCTCGGCCGTCGGTCGCCGCTGCGTCATCGAACGAAGTGAGATCGAACACTCGGTGATCCTCGACGACAGCCGGGTGCTGGGCGCAGGGCGCATAGAGGATTCCCTCCTAGGCGACCACGTCGAAGTGACGCGGAGCGACCGGCGCCCGAGGGCCACGCGGCTGATGCTCGGCGACCACAGCCACGTCGACCTGGCCTGAGCACCCGCCCCGGCCCCGGTAGCCTCTCGGGGATGAAGCTGCTCGTCACCGGTGGCGCCGGGTTCATCGGCTCCAACTACGTGCGCTGGGTGCTTGACCACAGCGACGACGAGGTCACCGTGTATGACGCGCTCACCTATGCCGGCAACCGGAGCACCCTGGCCGAAGTGGAGCGCTCCGCCGGCGGGAGGTACAGCTTTGTCCACGCCGACGTCTGCGACTTGGAGGCCTTCACGCGGGCCGTTGCCGGCCACCAGGCGGTGGTGCACTTCGCGGCCGAGAGCCACGTGGACCGCTCGATCGCCGGCCCCCATGACTTCGTCATGACCAACTGCGTGGGGACCAACGTCGTCATGCACGCGTCGAGGGTCGCCGGCGTCGAGCGGGTGGTGCACGTGTCCACCGACGAGGTGTACGGGTCGGTCGAGCGGGGCCACTCGCTGGAGACTGACGCCCTCGACCCCCGTTCGCCCTACAGCGCTTCGAAGGCCGGGTCGGACCTCATCGCGCTCAGCTACCACTCCACCTACGGCTTCCCCGTGATGATCACCCGCTCCTCCAACAACTTCGGGCCCTGGCAGTACCCCGAGAAGGTCATACCCTTGTTTGTCACCAACCTCCTCGATGGCCAAAAGGTGCCTCTGTACGGCGACGGGCTCAACCGCCGTGACTGGCTGTACGTCGAGGACAACTGCGCGGCCATCGACCTGGTGTTGCGCGGGGGCGAAGCAGGGGAGATCTACAACATCGGCGCTGGCCAGGAGCTATCCAACCGGGACCTGACCGACCGACTCTTGCGGCTCTGCGGGGCTGGCGAGGACATGGTCGAGTACGTGACCGATCGCCTCGGCCACGACCGGCGGTACTCGGTCGACTGCTCCGAGATCCGCGCGCTGGGGTGGGCGCCGAGGCACGGTCTCGACGAGGGGCTGGCATCCACGCACCGTTGGTACCGCGACAACAGGTGGTGGTGGGAGCCGCTCCAGGCGGGCCACCCCGCGCTGGTGTAGAGGTGCGGGTCCTTCTCACCGGAGCGGCCGGCCAACTCGGTGTCGATCTGCAGCGGCGGTTTGCGAGCGAGCCGCAGCACGACCTGACTCCGAGCGACATCGGCGATCTCGACGTCACCGACCGCGACTTGGTCCACCAGCTCATCGGCGAGCTGCGACCGGACCTTGTCCTGCACGTGGCCGCTTGGACAGCCGTGGACGCCTGCGAGGGCGACCCCCAGCGCGCCTGGGCGGTCAACGCCCTTGGAAGCCGCCACGTCGCCGAGGCGTCCACGCGCGCCGGCGCCCATGTGGTCTACGTCTCCACCGACTACGTATTCGACGGGGAGTCCGACACCCCCTACGTCGAGTGGGATCACACCAACCCCCGCACGGTCTACGGACGCAGCAAGCTCGGCGGCGAGCGCGAGGTGCTGGAAGGCATGGTCGGCGCGGCCGTGGTCCGCACGTCGTGGTTGTGCGGCCAGCACGGCTCCAACATGGTCAAGACCATCCTGGAGCTGAGCAAGGGACCCGCGGTCCTGGCCTTCGTCGACGACCAGCACGGCTGCCCGACCTTCACCGACGATCTCGCAGGGATGATCTACCGGATCGCGGTGGCCCGCATGTCGGGGGTTTTCCACGTGACCAACCAGGGCGCGACCACCTGGTACCAGTTCGCCCGCGACGTCCTCGAGGCAGCGGGCCGGGACCCCGACCGGGTCAAGCCGATCACGACCGCAGAGCTGGTCCCGCCCAGGCCCGCTCCGCGGCCGGCGAACTCCGTGCTCGACAACGCCGTGCTGCGCGCAAGCGGGATGGGGCTCCTGCCGGAACACCGCGAGACGCTCGCGAGGACGGTCGACGCGCTGGTGGAAACGGGCCTTTGATGCGCGCGTTGGTCGCTGGCGGGGCGGGGTTCATCGGCTCCAGCCTCTGCCGGAGGATGCTCGAGCGGGGAAACCAGGTCGTCTGCGTGGACAGTCTCCTCACGGGCCGCTCGGGGAACGTGGAGGAGCTCGCTGACCACCCGGGGTTCAGCTTCGTGCAGGCCGACGTGACCCGGTCGCTCGGAGGCCCAAACGGCCCGCTCGCAGGCCTGCAGGCGCCGCTCGACGCGGTGCTCAACCTGGCCTGCCCCGCTTCGCCGGCCGACTTCGGACCACTCGCCCTCGAGATACTCGACGTGGGAAGCAGGGGCGTCGCGCAGCTGCTGGAGACAGCAATGCAACACGGCGCGGTCTACTTGCAGGCTTCCACCAGTGAGGTTTACGGGGATCCGAAGATCCACCCTCAGCCCGAGACCTACTGGGGCAACGTCAACCCGATCGGTCCGCGGTCGGTCTACGACGAGGCCAAGCGCTTCGGCGAGGCGCTGACCATGGCCTACCACCGCCGGCACGGCCTCGAGACCAGGGTGGTCAGGATCTTCAACACCTACGGTCCACGGATGCGGCCTGACGACGGGCGGGTGGTGTCCAATTTCGTGACCCAGGCGCTGCGCGGCGAGCCACTCACAGTCTACGGCGATGGGAGCCAGACCCGCAGCTTCTGTTATGTCGACGACCTCGTCGAAGGCATCCTTGCACTGCTCGGTTCCGCCTACCGCGCCCCGGTGAACATAGGGAACAACGAGGAGCGAACCGTGCTCGAGACCGCCCGGTTGGTTCTCGAACTGACAGGAAGCGCCAGCCCCATCGTCCACGTAGGCCTCCCGCAGGACGACCCGACCCAGCGCTGCCCGGACCTTTCCGTGGCCGCCCGGGAGCTCGATTGGCGGCCGAAGACCCCGATGAGGGAGGGCCTCGCGAAGGCGGTGGCCTGGTTCGCCGACAACATGGAACGTTGACGGAGCCCCACGAGGTCGGCTCCAGGGTCAGCGCGGCGGTGGTCAACTACAACGCCGCGACCCACCTGGCCGCGTGCTTGGACAGCCTCCAGGCAGCGGGGGTGCGCGACGTCGTGGTGGTCGACAACGGGTCCTCGGACGGGTCGCGGGCTGTGGTGGATTCCCGGCCCCTCGTCGAGTGGCTGGAGACGGGGTCGAACCTCGGATACGGGCGGGCTGCGAACCTCGGAGGCGCCCGGCGGACAGCGGAGTTCCTGCTCGTGTGCAACGCGGACATCGTCGTGGAGCCTCGCGCCGTCGCCGCGATGGTCCGGCGGATGGGCTCTGACCCCGGTCTGGCGATCGTGGGCCCGCGTGTGCTCAATCCCGACGGGACCCTGTACCCCTCGGTGCGGACGTTCCCAGACCTGTTGGACGCAGTCGGCCACGGTCTTCTCGGCGTGGTGGCACCCTCGAACCGCTTCACGCGCCGGTACCGGCTGCTCGATTGGGACCACGAGACGCCCCAGCGCGCTGACTGGGTGTCGGGGGCGTGTTTCCTCGCGAGGCGCACGGCGTGGGCGGAGCTGGGCGGCTTCGACCCCCGATACTTCATGTACCTCGAGGACGTGGACCTTTGCTGGCGGGCGGGGCGGGCGGGGTGGGGGGTCGCCTACGAACCCGCCGCCGAGGTGCTCCATGTGCAGGGGGTATCCGCGGCGCAGCACCCCTATCGCATGCTCGTGGCCCACCACCGCTCGATGTGGCGCTTCGCGGCCGAGACCTCGACGGGGGTGAGGCGCCTGACGCTGCCACTGATTGGAGCGGGGCTGTTGTTGCGCCTCGGTGCCGCCATGGCCAGCCACCGCCTGGTTCGCCCGGTCCGTGACCAGCTCCGCAGCCGGGTACCCTGAGCGACCGTATGGGCAAGGCATCGTCGAGCAAGAAGGTCGAGCGCGCCGCTGGCGCCGGTGGGAGCCGGAGCCATCGCCGGCGACCGTGGAGCTACTACAGCATCATCGCCGTGGTGGCGCTACTGGGCGTGGTGGGCACCGTGACCAGCCGCGACCACCGCCTCGGCGTGATCAACGGCGCCGGCGCGGCCCCGCCAACCGTTGGCGGGACTCCCTGGAACGAGGGCTTCGCGGTTTACGAGTGCGGTAAGTTCCTGGACCCCATCAAGACCAACAAGGACCCCGTCGGCATCACCACGCAGGGCGACGGGATCATCCACATCCACCCGTTCGTCAAATCGGCTGCCGGGAAGAACGCCACCCTCGGGAAGTTCGCAAGCTCCATCGACATGAAGCTCAACGCCGCCGAGATACAGGTGCCCGGGGGGCACCTGTATCGCGATGGCGACACCTGTGACGGCAAGGCGTCGCACGTCTACGTGAAGCAGTTCGCCTACGCCGGCGACGTCGTCGGCCAGCTTCTCAGGTCCGAGCCTCGCAACGTTCGCCTTAGCGACCAGGCCCTGCTCACAGTGGCATTCGTGCCGGCTTCCGACAAGGACAAGATCCCCCCTCCGCCCAAGTACGTCGCCGACAACCTCAACAAGCTTGCGGCTGCCGCTGCGACCACCACGACCACCGCGCCAGCGAGCCCAACCACAGCGCCGGCGCCCCCCGCCACAACGGTCCCAGCCTCCACACTCAGCTCGACGACCACCACGGCCACCACGGCGCCCAAGTGAAGGCGGTCGTCCTCGTGGGCGGCCAGGGCACCCGGTTGCGCCCCCTGACCCTGACCACGCCCAAGCAGATGCTCCCCGTCGGCGGCCGCCCAATGATCGAGCAGGTGATCGGACACCTGGTCACCCACGGCGTCGAGGAGGTGGTGCTGTCGCTCGGGTACCGCCCGGATGCGTTCTTGACCGCATACCCCGACGGAACTTGCTCGGGGGCGAGCTTGCGGTACGCCGTCGAGGACCACCCCCTTGACACTGCGGGAGCCATCGCGTTCGCCGCTCGTCGGGCTGGCCTCGACGAGACCTTCCTCGTGGTCAACGGCGACGTGATCACGGGACTGGACGTCGGGGCCCTTGTGCAGTTTCACTCGACGGTGGCTGCGGTGGCAACCATCGCGCTGACCCCGGTCGAGGACCCATCGGCCTTCGGCGTCGTTGCGACCGATGCCGATGGGAGGGTGGAGGCCTTCGTGGAGAAGCCGCCTCCTGGCGAGGCGTCGAGCAACCTGATCAACGCCGGTACCTATGTCCTCGAGCCGGCTGCTCTGGACGATGTTTCAGAAGGCGCCACGGCATCCATCGAGCGTGAGACCTTTCCCGAGCTGGTGAGACGCGGCGGGCTCTTCGCGATGGCCTCCGATGCGGACTGGGTCGACACCGGCACCCCCGCCACGTACCTGAGTGCCAACCTCCGCTACGCGAGCGACAGCGGTGCCAGCGGAGAAGGACGGGTCCGCCACAGCGTGCTCGGCGCCGGGGTGTGCGTCGAGGCCGGCGCGACGGTCGAGGACTCAGTCCTCTTCGACGGCGTGAGGGTGTACGGCGGCGCCACGGTGCGCGCCTCAGTCATCGGAAGCCGCGCCGAGATCCGTTCCGGCGCCGAGGTGGTCGAGTGGTCGCTGTTCGCGGACGGGGCGTCCGTACCTCCTAGATCACACGTTCGCAGCGGCCGGGTCGAGGCGGCGCCAGGTTCATGAAGACCCCGCCTACATGAAGACCCCGCCTACATGAAGACCCCGCCTACATGAAGACCCCG
>JBPCRR010000176.1:0-2932 GCA_050996645.1 Acidimicrobiales bacterium
GTGAACAGCAGCGTGTCAACCCGTTTCGTACCGATCCCGAGCGTCGCCGCCACCAGCGACCTCGACTCACCCAACCCCCTAGCGGGAGTTTCCGGGCTAGCACATGACGATGCGATGTATGCCCTGGTGGGGGAGGGTGTTTGGGCTGTCGCGGTGTAGTACCTAACTGGGGTGTGGCGGGTCGGTGGGGGTGATGGCGACGGTGGTGTCGTCGATGGCGGGAAAGGGCCGCGAGTGGTTGTAGTTGTCGGCGGTTTCCCATGCGCTGGCCGGGTCGGCGGGGATGAGGTGGTCGATCTCGTCGACGTGCATGCAACGCCAGCGGTGTCGGGGGTCGGCGGCGAGCGCTCCGGTGGTGGTGTAGCCGCCGGTCTGGTAGGCGAGCAGCATCGCCCTGCCCGCTTTCCAGCCGAGGGCGTGGGGGCAAACGAGGCGTTGGTGGCCGTGGTATGTGAGGCGGACGGGGCGGCGAGCCCGCAGGGCGGTTTCGAGGGGGGCCCACGCCGGTGGCAGGGGCGAGGTGGTGGTCACGGCTGGGTTGGGGCGTAGGTGTCGAGGCCGAAGACGTCGTGGAGCCGGCGCTGGATGGTGTTGGTCTCGGTGGTCATCCGCCGGGCTCGGGGGCGGCCGCCGGTGGAGGGGTAGAGGAGCACGGTCTCTTGGATCCCGGCGAGCGTGGCGAGCAGTTCGCGCACGCTCATCGGATAGCCGGCGGCGGCGGCTTGGCGTCGCATGAGCCGAGCGACGGTGAGGGCGAGCACGCAGTAGAAGGCGTGGACCCGGATCTTGTGGTCGGTCCAGTGGAACATGGGGCTGAACCCGACGACGTCGGTGTCTTTCATCTGGCGGAAGTCGTTCTCGACTTCGGATTGGGAACGGTAGGCGGCGATCACCTGGGCGTGGTCCCAGTCGTCGTGGTCGGTGAAGAGGATCCGCTTGCCGAACTGCTCGGCTTCGAGCGCTTTGCGAGCCTTGGTGTCGATGGCCCAGGCGAGTCGCAGCGCGGCGGGCTCGTCGCCGGTGAGGGTGGTGGTGATCACCCGGGCAACCCAGCGGGCCGAGCAGATCTGGGCGATGTCGGCGGCCACCGCGTCTGGGCCCCGGCGGGTCCTTCCTCGGGCGAGGCGCTCGGCGAGGTCGGTGAGGCGCCGCCCGGCGGTGGTCAGCGTCTGGGTGAACCCGGCAGCTTGTTTGGCGTGCAGGGTCGGTGGGTGGGTGACGATCAGGCGCCGCTCGGCGCCCAGCGCCATGCCGCGTGCCTCATAGGCGGTGACACCGGGGTACGAGTCGCCGACGGGGCGGAACCGCGACGCGCGAACGGCGAGCAGCTCGGGGAAGTCCGATGGGGGCAGCGAGCCAACGTGATGCAGGGGGCTGGCGTCGATGAGCGCTTGGTTGTCAACCGAGTCCTGTCCGGCGTCATAGACGAGGGTCAGGTTGTCGGCGTCGGCGGCCAGGGCTCCCCACCGCTCGACGAGCTCGTTGAGTTGACCATGTCCGGGAATTGGGTCACGTCGGGACGGTCACCGGCGTAGGTGTGGCTCAACAGCGGGATGCCGCCGTCGACCGACACCACCAGGCCCAGGCCGACCAGGCGCAGGTCGGTGCGCTTCTGCTTGGCGTGGCCCCGCTGGGCGATCGGGGCGCGGTCGTTGGCGGAGTCGATGTAGGTGGCGAAGTTCGTCATATCCAGCACCAGCCCGGTGAGGTCGACCCCGAAGATCTCGACCAGCCGGGCGGTGATGCGCCGTTCGATCTCGACGAGCTCCGCGGTGGTGATGGCGTCCATCGCGTCCCAAAAGCGGCGGTGATCGAGCGCCGCTCGGGGCAGGTGCACCCAACGGTCCGCAGCGGTCGTCGCCCACCACTCCGCGAAGGCGAGCTTCGAGCACGGGTCGACTACCCGGTTCGCGGTGGCGAGCGCCATGTAGGTCCCCACCGACGCCGCCGCGTCCGACCGGCGGGCGCCGACGACGCCATCGACGATCCCCGCCACATCCAGCCGCTCGAGCACCGACCACACCGCGGCCACGTCGCCGAACGCGAGATGACGGGTCCGTTCCGGCACGGTCATCGCCCCGTCCATCGCCGCCTCGATGTCGGCCGCCTTGCCCAGGTAGCGCTGGGAGACCATCTTCGGTTTCCCCCCGACCCGGGCCATCTCCCGCAGGTAGTAGTAGGTCTGCCCGCCGACCACCTTGTGCACGATCGATGCCATACTTTATATACTACACCATCGCGCTAACTCTCGCGAGCATTGTCCAGGGACAAACGCGCTGGTCAGAGCCCTATTTTCGAGAAACCTTCTCCTCCGCCCAATTCAGCCCCTCACCGACAAGCAGGAAGGTCCCGCTAGGGCGTGGGCCTCCGGGCCAGGGTCGGACCGTAAAGGTGTTCTGCTTCGTGGGCCGCCCGCCGCACCATGGAGGGAACCCTGGGTAGTTCCGATCATCTCGGGCCATTTTCACGGAACGATTGAGGGCCGATTCGCGTACCCGCACCCGGGGGACAACCGGCGGGATGGAGACGTGGTCACGGGCAAGCCGCAGCCCGGAGACGGCGCCACTCAGGTGTCCAGGATGATCGCAACGCCGTCGTGGTGACGCCTACACGGCCCGGACACAACACCCGCGCTACGAAGCCGCCACCGACCAAGGCGGGGTCTCAGTTGTCGATCCGTTACGACGTACCAGTCAGACCGGCGAGGGGTCCTGCACTGACCAGGTGTTGCCGTCTGGGTCGCTGAAGAAGACGAACGAGCCACCTGGAAGCTGTTGGACTTCGCCGACGTCGATGGCCCGGTCGATGAGTTCGGTGCGGGCGGCGTTGATGTCGTTCACGACAAGCTGCAGGCCGTGCACGGAGCCTGGCGCGCTATCGACTATGCCTGTCCCGATGACGATCGAGCACGCCGATCCGGTTGGGGTCAGTT
>JBPCRR010000186.1:0-6541 GCA_050996645.1 Acidimicrobiales bacterium
TCTTCGCGACGTCCGCTGTCGATCAGCGCGTCGAGGGTCAACGTGGCGTCGCGGACCCAGCAGTACCGGTAGTCCCAGTTGCGAACCCCTCCTATCGCCTCGGGCAGCGAGGTCGTCGGTGCTGCAACGATTCCGCCGGTGGGGTGGTAGGTGAGGGCCTTGAGGGTCACAAGCGAACGCGAGACCAGTTCGTTCCACTCACCTTCACAGGGGACGATCCCGGCGCACCAGTCCTCCCAGTAGCTCACGGTCTCGCTCAAGGCGATCTCGGCGTCGTCCACCTGCGGAGCCTTGTGGTGGGCCTCGTACCAGCAAAAGACGAACGGCACCCGCTCGCCCTCTCCCACGCTGAAGTGCGCCTCCGTGTGCAGGTGGCGGCCCTGGAGGGGGACCTGACTGGTCAGCTCCACGGCATTGGGGCCGGCGATGGCCTGCAGGCCACCGCGGACCTTGCGCACCCAGGGGATGTCGCTGCCGTACTCGAAACGCAGGACCAGGTCCATCTCCATGTCGACGGTGCCCTCCACGCCCTCCACGATCCTTATCACCTCCGAGTGGCTGTCCTGGCGGGGCGGCATGAAGTCGATTACCCGCGCCGTGCCAGTCGCCGTGGTCCACTCCGTCTCGAGCACCAGGGTGCTGGCGCGGTACTGGCGCCGGGTCGCAACGTCCTCGCCGGCGGCGGCGAGCTTCCAGCGGCCGTGCTCTCGCTCACCCAGTAGCGCCGCGAAGCAGGCGCCGGAGTCGAAGCGCGGCAGGCAGAGCCAGTCGATCGAGCCGTCGCGCCCTACAAGAGCGGCGGTGTGGGTGTCGCCGATCAGGCCGTAGTCTTCGATCTGCATAGGAGTCCCGCTATACGACTAGGAACCTGCGCACGGCGAACGCCGAGCCGAGCACTCCCACGGCTGCACCGACGACCACGATGAGGATTCCTGTCAAGGTCGCCTCGCTGGAGGTGACGTAGAGGTGCTGCGCCCCGAGCGCCGACTGGGTACCCACGAAGTTGGCTATCGCGTTGCGCAACGAGTAGCTGATCAAGAACGCGAGGGCCGCCCCGACGAGGCCGTGGATGAGCCCTTCGAGCATGAACGGGATCCTGATGAACCAGTTGGTGGCCCCGACCAGCTTCATGACCGCCACCTCCCGGCGGCGCGCGAAGATCGCCAGCTGGATGGTGTTGACAATCAAGGCGATGGCTCCGAGCATCACCCCGATCGCGACCGCGATGGCGATGTTGCGAAGTTGGTGAAACCGGCTGAGCAGGCTGTTGATCTCCTGTTGTGCGAAGCTCACCTTCAGCACTCCAGGGCGGGTCTGGAACTGCTTGGCGAGCTGCTGAACGTCCTGTGCCTTCACCGGAACCACGCGGAACGACGGCGGCATGTCGCTGACCTTGAGCACGTTGACAAGGTCGGGCTGGTCGCCGAAGATCTGCTTGAACTCGGAGAAGGCCTGGTCCTGGTTGACGAAGTGGTACTTCTTGACTCCCGGACTCGAGGCCAGCTCGTGGCCGAGCGCCGTCACCTCGTTGGAGGCGATCCCCGGCTGCAGGAAGACGGCCAGCTCGACGCCGCCCTTCCACTGGACCGACGCCTTGTTGATCGCCTGGCGCATGACCAGCACGCAGCCGAGCGCAGCGAGCGAGACCATCATCGTCACTATGGCGGCCACCGTCATGACCAGGTTGCGCCGCAGGTTGCCACCCGTCTCGCGCACCACGTACCCCGCCGAGATCGCCACCCGCTATGCCCCCATCCCGTACACGCCGCGGGCCTGGTCGCGGATGACGGTGCCCCGGTCCAGCTCGATCACCCGCCGGCGCATGGAGTCGACTATCCCGTTGTCGTGGGTGGCCATCACAACTGTGGTGCCGGTGCGGTTGATCCGGTCGAGGAGGCGCATGATCCCTGCGGTGGTGCTCGGGTCGAGGTTGCCGGTGGGCTCGTCGGCGAGCAGTATGAGGGGCCGGTTGACGAAGGCCCGGGCGATCGCAACCCGCTGCTGCTCACCGCCTGACAGCTCGTGGGGCAGGTTGTCGAGCTTCTTGCCGAGGCCCACCAGGTCAAGGATCTGGGGCACCTGGGACCGAACGACGTGGCGAGGGCGCCCGATCACCTCGAGGGCGAACGCGACGTTTTCGTAAACAGACTTGCTGGGAAGTAGGCGGAAGTCCTGGAAGACGCAGCCGATGTTTCGGCGGAGGTAGGGCACCTTCCATGGCGAAAGCGAGCCCACCTCCTTGCCCGCCACCCAGACCTGGCCGCCGTCGGCGGTCTCCTCCTTGGTGACGAGGCGGAGGAACGTCGACTTGCCCGAACCCGACGGCCCCACCATGAAGACGAACTCGCCCTTTTGCATGTCCACAGAGACGTCGCGCAAGGCGACCGTGAGGCCCTTGTAGGCCTTGGTCACAGAGTCGAAACGGATCATCGGTCGGATCGGATCATGGTTGGGGTGCTGGATGCGACCGCCCGCGTCCGGCCGGACCAAAGTGTAGTCGGGGGCCTCGCTTCGATGGGGTCATGCCCCACCGCCGCGCCGCCAGCGAAGGTACGCCTCCATGAAGGCGTCGAGGTCCCCGTCGAGGACCGCCTGGACGTTGCCGGTCTCGTAGTCGGTTCGCAGGTCCTTCACCTGTTGGTAGGGGGCCAGGACGTAGCTGCGAATCTGGGCCCCCCAGCCCACCTGAGCCCTTGGGCCGGCCAGCGCGTCGAGTTCCGCCGCCCGCTCCTCCCGTTGGAGATCGGCCAGCTTCGCAGCGAGGATCTGCATGGCCTTGGCCTTGTTCTGGTGCTGGCTGCGCTCGTTTTGCACCGAAACGACCACGCTTGTGGGCAGGTGGGTGATCCGCACCGCCGAATCGGTGACGTTGACGTGCTGGCCGCCCGCCCCAGAGGACCTGTAGGTGTCGATGCGAAGGTCCTTGTCGTCGATCGCCACCTCCGCCGACAGGTTCTCGAGGAACGGCACAGCGCTAAAGGACGCGAAGCTGGTCTGGCGGCGCGCCTGGGAATCGAACGGGGAGATCCGCACCAGGCGATGCACCCCCCGCTCGGAGGTGAGCAGCCCGGTGGCCCAGCGCCCGCGGACGATGAAGGTGGCCGAGAGGATGCCCGCCTCGCTGCCCGGCGACACCTCGTCGAGCTCGAAGTCGAACCCACGCCGCTCGGCCCAGCGCTGGTACATCCGCAGCAGCATCTCCGCCCAGTCCTGAGCGTCGGTCCCCCCGTCCTTGGCGTGGATCTCGCAGACCGCGTCCAGCTCGTCATGGTCCCCGATGTAGAGCGAGCGCATCTCGAGGCTGTCCAGCTCCGCGCCGGCGCGGGCCACGGCCGCCGCCACCTCGGCTTCAGCCGAGTCGTCGCCCTCGTCGAGGCCGAGCTGGTTGAAGGTCTCAGCATCGGAGATGCGGGCCTCCAGGCCCTCGAGGATCTCCACATCCCCCTTGAGCGCTCCGTACTCCCTGGTCACCCGCGTCCCGACCTCCGTGTCCGCCCAGAGGTCGGGGCGCGCCAACTCGGTCTCGAGCTCCGCCAGGCGCCGCCTGCTGCGCTCCAAGTCGAGGTACTTCTCGGCCTCCGTGAGGCGTTGTCGCAGCGCGCGGAGATCCTCGGTGAAGTCCCGGACCGCCATCACCTAGCGTGGCAGAACTTGAACTTCTTACCGCTACCGCACGGGCATGGCTCGTTTCGCCCCACGCGGTCCCACGAGGAGTCCTTGACGACGGGTTGCATCACCTCAAGCGCCCTGTCGGCCGAAGCGGCCTCGAGGGTGGTCGCCGCGGTGGCGCCGCCCACGTTGGCGCCCTGGAGCGCCGCGGCCTCCTCGGCGGAGGCGAACACGACCTCCTCGCCCGGCGCTGGCCCCGCGGCCAGGGCACGCTGGAGGCCCGAACCTTCACTCGGGTCGGCAGGGGCGGTGTACTGCGCGCCAGCGAGCGCCGCTTCGTCGGCCGCCGGAGCCTGCTCGAGTACCTGGACCTGCGCGTGCATCACGATCTTGACGTAGTCGTCGTCGATGCTCGCCATGAGCTGCCCGAACATCTGATAGCCGTCCCTCTGCCAAGCCACGAGTGGGTCCTGCTGGCCCATGGCCCTCAAGTTGATGCCCTCGCGCAGGTAGTCCATCTCCGAGAGGTGCTCGCGCCACTTCTGGTCGATGAGCTGGAGCATCACCTCCCGCTCGAGGGAGCGCATGGTGTCGGCTCCCGCGGGCATCGACTCCTCGCGCTGGTCGTAGTAGGCGAGCGCCTCGCCGACCAGCGCCTCGTAGATCTCGTCACTGTTGTGTGCCTCGGCGAAGTCCGCAGAGGTGGCGATCGTCGGGTAGTACAGCCGGATCTCGGTGATAAGGGCGTCGAGGTTCCAGTCCTCGGGGTCGTCGCCGGGGCAGTGGGCATTGACGATCGTGTCCAGCGCCGAGGACAGCACCTCGACCGTGCGCGCCCGGAGGTCCTCACCGCCGAGCATCTGCAGGCGACGGGCGTAGATCACCTTGCGCTGCTCGTTCATCACCTCGTCGTATTTGAGAACGTCCTTGCGGATCTCGCCGTTGCGCGCCTCGACGGTGTTCTGGGCGCGCTCTATTGCCCTGGAGACCATCTTGGAGTCGATGGGAACGTCGTCAGGCAGCGCACGGCTCATGACCCACTGCATGGCGCCGGTGGCGAACAGCCTCATCAGCTCGTCTTCGAGGGACAGGAAGAAGCGGCTCTCACCGGGGTCGCCTTGGCGGCCGGAGCGGCCGCGTAGCTGGTTGTCGATCCGGCGGGACTCGTGGCGCTCGGAGCCGAGCACGTAGAGCCCGCCGAGCTCGCGAATCCTGTCGCCCTCGGCCTTGCACTCTTCCTGGTACTTGACGACCAGCTCGCGATAGCGGGCTCGGCCCTCGTCGGACTCCTGGTCGAGACCGGAGGCGGTGACCTCCGGGCCGGCGAGGCCTTCGGGGTTGCCACCGAGGAGGATGTCCACGCCCCGGCCGGCCATGTTGGTCGCCACGGTGACGGCGTGGAGTCGTCCGGCCTGGGAGACGATCTGGGCCTCCATGGCGTGCTGCTTGGCGTTGAGGACGTGATGCGGGATTCCCCGCCTTTCGAGCATCCCCGACAGCACCTCGGACTTCTCCACCGAGGCGGTGCCCACGAGCACCGGCTGGCCCTTGTCGTGGCGCTCGATGATGTCCTCGATGACGGCCTCGAACTTGGCCAGCTCGGTCTTGTAGATCAGGTCAGGCTGGTCGATCCTGATCATGTCGCGGTTGGTCGGGATCGGCACGACGGGAAGGCCGTAGGTGGCGACGAACTCGGAGGCTTCGGTCTCCGCGGTCCCGGTCATGCCAGCGAGCTTCTCGTACATGCGGAAGTAGTTCTGGAGCGTGACAGTGGCCCAGGTGTGGTTCTCTTCCTTGATGACGACGCGCTCCTTGGCCTCGACGGCCTGGTGCAGCCCGTCGGACCACCGGCGCCCCTCGAGGATGCGCCCCGTAAACTCGTCGACGATCTGCACCTCCCCGCCGGCGACGATGTAGTCCTTGTCGCGCTTGTAGAGCTCCTTGGCCCGCAGGGCCTGCGTGAGCTGGTGCACGTAGTTCGACGACACCAGGTCATAGAGGTTGTCGATCCCGAGCGCCCGCTCAACCTTCTCGATGCCGCCTTCGGTCGGAGCGACGGTGCGCTTCTCCTCGTCCACCTCGTAGTCGACGTCGCGTAGCAAGGAGCGCGCCACCCCAGCGAACTGGTAGTAGAGCCGCGCAGACTCCGCTGAGGGCCCAGAGATGATCAAGGGCGTGCGGGCCTCGTCGATCAGGATCGAGTCCACCTCGTCGACGATCGCGTAGAGGTGCCCGCGCTGGACCATGTGGTCCAGGGATCGGGCCATGTTGTCGCGCAGGTAGTCGAAGCCGAACTCCGTGTTGGTCCCGTAGGTGACGTCGCAGGCATAGGCCTGCTTCTTGGCCTCCCAGTCGTCGATCTCCGGCCCGACCCGGCCCACGGTTATCCCAAGGAAGCGGTGTATCTGGCCCATCCACTCGGCGTCGCGCTTGGCCAGGTAGTCGTTGACCGTGACGACATGGACGCCCTTTTCCTCCAGGGCGTTCAGGTACACAGGAAGGGTCGACACGAGGGTCTTGCCCTCGCCGGTCTTCATCTCCGCGATCCAACCGAAGTGGAGGGCCGCGCCGCCCATCAGCTGTACGTCGAAGTGCCTTTGGCCGATGGTCCGGCGGGCAGCCTCCCTCACGGTCGCGAAGGCCTCTACCAACAAGTCGTTGAGCTGCTCCCCGTTGGCCAGCCGCTCCCGGAACTCCACCGTGCGCTGCGCCAGAGCCTCGTCGGAAAGCGCCTCCACCTCGGGCTCCAAAGCGTTGATGTCGGGCACCAGGGCCTGGAGGGCTCGTACCTTCTTTCCCTCGCCGGCACGAAGGATCTTGGTGAACATGCTCACCACCTCATCGTACTGGCCGGCCGCCGTGCCCGACCCCGCGGCTTGACCGTGGGAGCCTCGATGGCGGCCGCTACCGTTGGCGGGTGGCTCAGCGCGTC
>JBPCRR010000215.1:0-15708 GCA_050996645.1 Acidimicrobiales bacterium
GCTCTTTGGCCGACTCCGCCAGCGGTGGCACGCACTGGATGCCAGACGCTCCGGTGCCGATGAAGCCCACGGACTTGTCGCGCAGCCGACTCAGTGGCTCGTGCGGCCCTCCGCCGGTGTAGTCGTAGTCCCACCGAGCGGAATGAAAGGAGTGCCCGGCGAAGTCCTCCATGCCCGGAATGGCGGGCAGCTTGAGCAGGTTGAGGATCCCGACGGCGAGCACGTACCAGCGGCACGTGATCTCGTCGCCCCGGTCGGTGAAGATCCGCCATCGGGCTTCACCCTCGTCCCACTCGCCCCGGCTCACGCCGGTGTGGAACAACGAGTCGGACACCAGGTCGTAGCGGTCGGCGACCCTCTCCAGGTGCTGGCGTATCTCCTCGCCGAATGCATATCGCCGCGACGGGATGTAGTCGAACTCCTCGAGCATGGGGATGTACATGTACGACTCGACGTCGCACATCACTCCGGGGTAACGGTTCCAGTACCAGGTTCCGCCGATCCCGCCTGCGAGATCGATGATACGGATCCGCTCCAGCCCGGCCTTGCGGAGATTGGCGCCGGCGAGGACCCCCGCGATGCCTCCGCCGACAATCACCACGTCCACGTCGTCGGTGACCGGGTCTCGGTCTTTGAAGGGTGTGAAAGGGTCGTCGCGGTAACGAGCGAAGCGGTCGTCGCTCCGGAGGTCTCGAATGTCGGCACGACCGGGGACCAGCCGCTTGTCACGTTCCGCGAGGTACTTGGCGCGCACGGCTCGAGGGTCGTAGGACACTGATCCCAAGGTACTCATTCTATGACGCGCGTGTCAGCAAACGGTTGCTGGCGGACTGGGTGGCTAAGGCTGCGGGGAAGCGTCGACCAGGAGCCGCTTGAGGACCTTGCCGGTCGCGTTGCGCGGGAGGTCCTCCACGACCGTTATCTGGCGAGGGGTCTTGTAGTCCGACAACCTCTCGGCGAGGAAGGACCGAAGCTTCTCGAGGTTCAGCTCCATGCCAGGACGGGGAACTATCCACGCCGCCACGTCCTCACCGAGGACCGCGTGCGGGACTCCCACCACCGCGGCCTCTTGGATCCCGTCGTACTCCATCAGCACCGACTCCACGTCGGTGGCGTAGATGTTGTTGCCCCCGCGAATGATGACGTCCTTCTTGCGCCCGACTATGTACAGGTAGCCGTCCTCGTCGAGGTAGGCCAGGTCTCCGGTGTGGAGCCAGCCGTCGCGCCAGGTCGCGGAGGTGGCCTCCTCGTCGTTGAAGTACTCGCGCTCCTTGCCGGGGTTGCACACCAAGAGCTCACCGACCTCGCGGGGGCCAAGCTCGTTGCCGTCATCCTCGACGATGCGGAAGGTCACGGGCGGGACTGGCTTGCCGACCGACCCGATCCGCTTGGCGGTCTCCTCCGGCGGCAGCATGCAGAACGCGGAGCCGGCCTCGGTCATCCCCCAGTTGTTGGACACCCAGGCGTGGGGCATCCTGTCCTGGAGGCGCCGGAGGGTCTCGGGCGCGACCGGGGCGCTGCCCAGGCTGGCGAGGAGGATGCTGGAGAGGTCTGCGTCATCGAAGCGCGGGTGGGCCACCAGCAGCTGAGCCATGGAGGGAACGAGGAACACCGCCGCCGGGCGGCGCCGCTCGGCCTGGGACAGCCACTCGCCGGCCTCGAAGCGGGGCTGGTAGAGGCCGGTCATGCCGAGCTTCATGGGGTTGTAGACCGAGGCGATGCCCGCGAAAGTGAACAGAGGCGACGCGTGCAGCCAGCCGTCCCCGGTCCAGTTGGGAAGGCCGTTGGGTATGGTCGCCGCGTTGTGGTGGCGCACCACGACGCCTTTGGCCCGGCCGGTGGTGCCCGACGTGTAGACGATGTCGGCCATGTCGTCGCCGTCGATGGGCACCTGCACACGACCAGGAGAGCCTGAAACCTCGCGCCACGGCAGGAAGCCGTCGGGGGGGTCGCTCACGGTGGTCGCCGCCCAACCGAGCGCCGGCAGCGCCGACCGCACGCCGTGGAGGACCTCGGTGGTGCCCGCCCCGGTCAACGCCGCCACCGCCCCCGAGGGCGTGAGGATCTCCTCGAGCTCGCGCGGCGCGAGGCGGGTGTTGACCGGAACCGCCACGGCGCCCGCCTTGTGCACCGCTGAGTAGCTGATCATCCACTCGAGGGCTTCCTCGGGGGGCAGGTAGACAGCCACCCGGTCGCCCTTGGCGACCCCGGCGTCGACCAGAGCCCCAGCCAGGCGGTCCGACTCGGTGTCCCAGTCGGCGAAGGTGATGGACGTGTCGGCGGCGACCTGGACGTAGGCGACCTTGTCGGGAAGGTGGTCGGCCATTATGCGAAGTTGATCGATGAGCAAGTCAGCCAACTGAGCGATCCGTTCCGGGTGGCCGGCGGCCCCCCTGCAAACTGACGTAAGCGTCATATACAGTGTCCCAAGAATGTACTGGCCGCCAGCGGGACAGTCGAGCAGGGGACACCGCTCGCCGGACCCGCCCTTCTAGATGCCCGCGCGGCCAACCTTCCCAGACCATCGGGCGACTGTTCCGGGACTGCTTGCCCACGGGCGCGACAACTTCGCCGAGAGCGAGTGCGTGGTCACACCAGAGGAGCGGCTGAGCTATTCCGAGCTCGAATCGCAGTCGGCGGTTCTGGCTGGCCGGCTAGTCGCCTGCGGCGTAGGCAAGGGATCTCGCGTGGGGCTCCTTTTCCCCAACGGTGCCCGCTGGGTGCTTGCGTGGGCGGCCGCCGCCCGGCTGGGGGCCGTGGTGATACCGGTCAACACCTTCTACCAGGCTCCCGAGCTGGCCCGCTTCTTGCACCACTCCGACGTGCAGTATCTGCTCGGGGTCGAAGCGTTCCTGCACCACGACTATCTGGACCGCCTGGAGAGCGCGGTCCCGGGGCTGAAGTCATCGGAGGCACCCCCGCTCCACCTGGAGTCGCTTCCCCAGTTGAGACGGGTCCTCCTCTGGGACGAACCCGAGCGCCCCTGGGCGGAAGGTGGTCTGGGTGCGGCCCTCGAAGGCCCGACACAACCCAGCGAATTGGCGGCCGTGGTGCAGGGTATGGGGGAGGAGGTCGCGCCCGGCGACGAGGCGCTGGTGACCTACACCTCGGGTTCGACCGGCGAGGCGAAGGGAGTGGTCCACAGTCACGGGGCCCTGGTCCGCCACGCCCGCAACCTTGCGGCGCTGTCCAACATCGACCACACCTCGAGGATCTGGACGCCAATGCCGCTTTGCTGGGTGGGGGGCTTCGCTTTCACCTTGCTGCGGGCCCTGAGCGTCGGCGGCTGCTTCGTGACCCAGGAGGTGTTCGAGGCCGGTGCCGCGCTCAGGCTGCTCGAGCGCGAGCGAGTCACCACGGTCTCCGCCTGGCCTGCCCTCGGCCAGACCTTGATCGCCCACCCCGACTATCCAAAGGTGGACCTCTCCGCGTTGCGGGGGGGTTCGATGTACGAGGCCTTCCCCTCTGATCGCCGTCCGCCCGACCCCGGTTTGGTGGTCAGCTCTCTTGGCATGTCGGAGACCTGCGGGCCCCACACGTTCTGGACACCCGGCGAGGAGGTCACGGGCAGCCCCGAGGCCTACAGGGGATCGTTCGGTCACGAGGTGCCTGGCACCGAGCACCGCATCGTGGACCCCGACACCGGCGTCGACGTGCCCGAGGGCGACGAGGGCGAGGTGTTGGTCCGCGGCTACAACCTGATGCTCGGGCTCTACAAGCGGGAGCGAAGCGAGGTCTTCGACGCAAGCGGCTGGTACCACACCGGCGACCGCGGGTACTTCCGCGACGGGTGGTTCTTCTTCACAGGACGGATGTCGGACCTCATCAAGACCTCGGGCTCGAACGTGGCGCCGGGCGAGGTGGAGGCAGCCTTGCTCGGCTTCGACGAGGTGAAGCTCGCCTTCGTGGTGGGCGTGGAACACCCTCAGCGCGGACAGGACGTCGTCGCACTGGTGGTCCCGCAGCCCGGCCCGGCGGACTTGACGCCCGATGACCTGCGCCGGCGCCTCCGCGACCAGCTGTCCTCCTACAAGATCCCGCGCCAAGTGTTCTTCGTGGCGGACGCGGACGTCCCGTGGCTGGTCAGCCAAAAGGTCGACCGCCGGGCTCTCGCTGCCATGGCAGCCGAGATGGTGGTTGCCGAGGGCCCTACCTGACGCTTTTGTCAGGGATCGTCAGCGGGCGGTAGCCTCTGGCATCGTCGATCTGAAATCCGCTGGCAACCGAGCCGTCGTGGGGGGAACCCCGGCCCAGGGACGCCAGCTTCGCGACCAGGGCCGCCAGACCCTCCGGAAGCTGCTCGACGCGGCGCTGGCGGTCTTCGACGATCGCGGCTACCACCGCGCCCGGGTCGACGACATCGTCAAGCTCGCCAAGACCTCACACGGGACGTTCTACCTGTACTTCTCGAGCAAAGAGGACCTCTTTCAGACGCTGGTGGCCGAGGTGACCGAGGAGATGCGGCTGCTGGCGGAGTCGTTGCCGTCGATCGAGGCTTCGAGGGCTGGCTACGAGGAGCTGCGAAGCTGGCTCGGGCGCTTCTACGACCTATACGAGCACTACCACCCGGTGATCAGGGCGTGGACCGAGGCAAACAGCCAGAACCGGCAGATGGCTCGCAACGGAGCCCGGGTGCTTGGCCGCTTCACAGACCAGCTCGTTCGCCGGGTCGGCGAGAGCGAGAGGAGCCCTGTGATCGATGCCGAGATCGCCGCTTTGGCGATGGTCTCGATGGTGGAGCGGGTCAGCTTCTACGCGGTTGTTCGCATGGTCGAGGTCGACCGGGACCGCCTCGTCGACAACCTGGCGGCCATCTTGCACGTTGGCCTCTTCAACGGCTCGCGCCGGCCGCGGCCCCCTCGCCCGGAGAGCCGTTCGGGCGGCGGCTCAGGCGGCCTGCCGGCGCCATTGGCGCCACGTGGGCCCGTCCGGCGGCCTCGAAGCGCCCTCGCAGGTCCTCGCCGAGCGAAGGGGTGAAGGGCTCGAAGACCAGCTCCTTCCCCGGGCGCCACCACACCGCGTTGCCGGCTTCCCACGCCTCAGCACGCAGCGGGGCCTTGTCGAGCTTGCCCGCACCGGTCACCGGCAGCGCTTCGACCACGCGCAAGAAGCGCGGCACCCATTTAGGGCCGAGGTCGGCCTGCGCGGCGAGGAACTCAGCGAAGTCCGCCGGATCGAAGCTGTCGGGATCGGCCATTTCGATGGCCGCCATCACCTGATCGCCCGTGACCGGGTCCGGCACCCCGTACACCGCCACGCCACGCGCGGCCGGGTAGCGCTGCAGGATCTGGTCGACCGCGCCCGCGGAGAAGTTTTCCCCGTCGACGCGCAGCCAGTCGGCCGCCCGACCGGCGAAGTAGATATACCCCTCCGCGTCGCGGTAGCCGAGATCGCCGGTCCAGTACCACCCGTTCCTGGTGCGCTCCGCCTCCGCCTCGGGGTTGTTGTAGTACCCCTCGAAGTCGGCCCGGGTGCTTCGGCCCACTATCTCGCCGACGGCCTCGGCCGGGTTGAGCAGCCTGCCCGCGCCGTCGAGCACCGCCGGTGGGCATTCCGCCTTGGTGTCGGGGTGCACGATCGCGACGTCCATCCCCTTCGCCGGCCTCCCTAGCGCACCCGGAGGAGCCCCCGGGTTGGGCGAGATCACCACCGCGTTCTCGCTCGACCCGTACCCCTCGAACACCGGGCAGCGAAACCTCCGGGCGAACTCGGCCCTGTCGCGAGGAGACGCCTCTGAGCCGAGCGCCCACCGCAGCTGGTTGTCGCCGTCCTCAGGCGTCTCGGGGACAGCCAGCACATATGAAAGCGCGCGGCCCACGTAGTTGAAGTACGTGCAGCCATGGCCGCGGACGTCGGGGCCGAATTCCGATGCCGAGAACCGCCGCTTGAGCACCACGGCCGCCCCGGCGATCAGCGCCGGCAGCAGGTTCGCTACCAGGGCGTTGCCGTGGAACAGCGGCATCGCGCAGTACAGGACATCGTCGGGCGAGAAGACCCTGGCCGCGGCGGCCGCGGTTCTCGCCGCCCTGCCCTGGGTCATGCGAACCGCCTTGGGAGCGCCCGTGGACCCGGCGGTGAAAAGCAGCAGGTACAGCGCCTCGGGCCCTGGGAGCAACTCAGGCAATGCCGCCTCCGAGGCTCGGGCGAGGCTTTCGACGTAGCTCGCACCCTCGACGGTCACCACCGGGGCCGCGATCTCAAGGTCCCGGAGCAGCCCCTGGTGCTCGGTGTCGGTCAAGACGACCGCGCAGTCGGTGTGGGCTATGTCGGTCGCCAGGGCCTCACCCCGCCGCGTGCTGTTGAGCCCGACCACCGTCGCACCACCCAGCGCGGCCCCGAGCAGAACGAAGACGAACTCTGGGACGTTGTCGAGCAGCACCCCGACGTGGAATGGCCCTTGAGCGACTGAGGTCTCCGTCCGCAGGAGGCGCAGGAGGCTGGCCCTCGCAGCCGCCTGGGCAACCGTTTGCGACCACGTCCAGTCTCGGCCTTCGAAGACCAGCGCCCGGTTGGCGTCGCCGCTTCTGCGCGCCACGTGCTCAGCGACGGTGGCTTCGGCCGCCTTGGTCCCGTCCGCCACCCCGGCGAGAATAGCCCCGGCGAGGGTAGCCCGGCGCGCCTGACAGCGGCGTCAGGGTGGGGGGCTACGATTGGCTATGGCCGCGACCGCGCCGAGGATCATCTCGGTGGACGACCATCTCATCGAACCACCGGACCTGTTCGAAGGCCGCATGCCGGCCGCTTTGGCGGACCGGGCCCCAAGGGTGGTCGAGTTTCCCGACGGGCGCCAGGCGTGGCAGTACGAAGGGAAGCTGTTCGCCAACGTCGGGCTAAACGCCGTAGCCGGCCGGCCCCGCGAGGAGTGGAGCATGGAGCCCGCGCGCTTCGACGAGATGCGCCCCGGGTGCTACGACATCGCCGCACGGGTGAAGGACATGGACGCCGGCGGGATCTGGTCTTCGTTGTGCTTCCCTTCGCTGATCGCCGGCTTCTGCGGTGCGGTCTTCTCCCAGAGCGAGGATCCCGAGCTCGGCCTGGCGTGCGTGAGGGCCTGGAACGACTGGCACCTCGAAGTGTGGGCCGGCAGCTATCCCGGCCGGATCATTCCCCTGCAGCTGACCTGGCTCAACGACCCCTCGGTCGCGGCCGCAGAGGTCCGGCGCAATGCCGAGCGCGGCTTCAAGGCGGTGAGCTTCGCCGAGCTGCCCTCCAAGCTCCGACTGCCGTCATTGCACTCGGGCGCGTGGGACCCGTTCCTGGCCGCCTGCGAGGAGACCGGCACCGTGGTCTGCCTGCACACCGGCTCCTCGGGGTGGGCGCCGATTCCCTCGCCCGATCCGCCGTTCGAGCTGTTCCCGACCCTGTTCCCCGCGAGCAGCCTGGTCGCCGCGACGGATTGGCTGTGGTCGGGGGTCTGTGTGCGCTTCCCCGGGCTCCGCATCGCGATGTCCGAAGGCGGGATCGGCTGGGTGGTGATGCTGGCCGACCGGGCCGACTACGTCTTGGACCACTCCGCGTCCGGCAGCGAGTCCAACAGCTGGAAGGGCGACCTCCGCCCGAGCGAGGTGCTGGCGCGCAACTTTTGGTTCTGCACGATCGACGATCCCGGCAGCGTCGATGGGGTGATCGCCAAGATGGGCCCCGACCACGTCATGGTCGAGTCGGATTTTCCCCACGCCGACTCCACCTGGCCCACGACCGAGGCCACCGTCAAGGCCAACTTCGGGCACCTCCCCGACGACGTCATCCGGAAGGTGACCGCCGAGAACGCCGCTGAGCTGTTTGGCGTGGCCCTGCCACCGCAGTGGAGCCTGTCGCAGGAACGGCTCCAGGTATCCTGAGAGCAGCGCCGAGAGTACCTAGGCGTCAGATCCTCATCAGGTCCGGCAACCCGCGCTACCGGCGATCGTGCCTAGAGGGGGCGATCCACCTATCCCGGCTCCTCGCCGGCGGTTCGCCCCAGCCTGCGGGCGGTGGCGGGGACCAACGGCGGGGGCGCGAACGGGCCGCGCTCGACGGCGCGCATCTCTAGCTCGGGAAGCACCACCGAGGGCGCAAGCTGGTCCAACCACGCCACGGCTTCAGCCACATCACCCGGGTCGAGGGGAACCATCGGGAAGTGCACGTCGTCGAGCATGGCGGTGGCTACGGGTGCTGGAGTCACCAGGTGCACCGCGATCCCGTCGCGGTCAACCTCACCGGCCAGGGCGGCGGAGAAGGCGTTAAGCCCGGCCTTGGAGGCTGAGTATGCCGACTTGCCGGGTTGAGGGGAGTGGGCCGCCGAGGAGGAGATGAAGATGATCCGCCCGCCGGCGGCTATGAGAGGCAACGCGGCGGCGCTCACGATGAACGCCGAACGCAGGTTGGCGCGGATGACCTGATCGAAGCCCTCTACTGTCTCCTTGACCACGAATGTGCCGGCCATGATCCCGGCCGCGTGCACCAGCAGGTCGATCCGCTCGCAGGCCCGCACGACCTCGGCGAAGGAGGACTCGTCGGAAGAGTCGGCCGCCACCCACCGTGCGCCGATCGACTCGGCGGCGTCGCGAAGCGGCTCGGGCCGCCGCGACGTCAGCACCACGTCGTAGCCGTGCTCGACGAGGCGCCGGCCACAGGCCAAACCGATGCCACCGCTGCCGCCGGTGACCACGGCGACGCGGCCCAGCGCGGTCTCGTCGTGGCCGGCGGAGGGGTCCTGGCTCACACGGCCAACTGTAACGAGCACAGGGTACAGTCGTGCCTACTGCGGCTTGCTGAAAAGGGGACCAGGTTGCCCGATGGGGAGATTGTCATCCGCGGTGGAACGCTCGTCGACGGGACCGGGGCACCCGGTCGGGTGGCGGACGTGGCGGTCCGCGACGGCCGGATCGCCGCCGTAGGGGAGGGCCTCTCGGGCGACCGGGTGCTCGACGCCACGGGACAGGTCGTGAGCCCGGGCTTCATCGACATCCACACCCACTACGACGCCCAGGTCTTCTGGGACCCTTCGCTCACCCCGTCGTCGTATCACGGGGTCACCACCGTGATCGCCGGCAACTGCGGCTTTTCGATAGCGCCGATCGCATCGAGCGAGGTGGAGCTGTTGGCCCACACCCTTCAACACGTGGAGGACATGAGCTTCGACACCCTCTCAGTCGGGGTGCCGTGGAGCGAGTTCGAGACCTTCCCGCAGTACCTCGACGCAGTCGAGTCCCGCGGGGCCGCGCTCAACTCCGGGTGCTACGTCGGCCACACGGCAGTGAGGCTTTACGTGATGGGCGACGACGCCTACGAGCGTTCGGCAACCGCGGGCGAGCTCGAACGGATGCAGGCCGCCGTGGCCGAGGCGATGGCCGCCGGCGCCATGGGTTTCGCGAGCAGCGCTTCGCCGACCCACAACGGCGACCATGGCCGGCCGGTCCCGTCGCGCGTCGCCGACCTCGACGAGCTGCGCTGCCTGCTCGCCCCAGTGCGCGACGCCGGCCGGGGTGTCGTGGCGCTGCTGCCGGGCGGGGTCATCAGCCACGCAGATGTGTTCGCCCTCCAAAAGGAGATCGGGCGGCCCTTCACCTGGACGGCGCTGTTGACAGTGCAGGGCTTTCCCTACCACGAGAAGGTGATCGCCGAGCACGATGCCGCACGCGCAGAGGGTGTCGATGTCTGGCCCCAGGTGTCGTGCCGTCCACTGGTGTTCCAGATGAACCTGGCGGATCCGTTCACGCTCAACATGCGCCAATCCTTCGCCAAACTCATGGACTCCAGCATCGAGGACCGCATGGCCGCCTACAGGGACCCGGCGTGGCGCGCGGCGGCCACCGAGGACCTCGCGGCGAAGGGAGGGATCCCCTTCAACTGGCGATCGCTGTCTGTGGCCGAGTCGGATGCCCGCCCCGACCTGGTCGGCCGCCGCGTGCTCGACCTGGCCGAGGAGTGGGGGCGCTCGCCACTCGACGTGGTCCTCGACATCTCGCTGGAGGACGGGCTCAAGACCCGGTTCTGGTCGGTGCTCGCCAACGACGACCCCGAGGCCATCGCCTGGCTGCTCCCCCGCGACGGGGTCCTGATCGGCCTGGCCGACTCGGGGGCGCACGTCTCCCAGCTCTGCGACGCATGCTTCGCGACCGACCTGCTCGGCAACTGGGTTCGCGACAAGGAGGTCATGCCGCTCGAGCGGGCCGTGCACAAGCTCACTGGCGAGCCCGCTCGCGTCTACGGCCTCGCCGACCGCGGCACCGTGGATGTGGGCAAGGCGGCGGACCTGTGCGTGTTCGACCCGGCAACAGTCGCCCCCGGGCCGCTGCGGCGAGTGCGAGACTTCCCCGCCGACGGCGAGCGCCTGACCGCCGACGCGCCCGTCGGCATGACCCACGTGCTGGTCAACGGCACCCCCATCCGGGTCGACGGGGAGCAGAACCCGGACGCCCTCGCGACGCGGCCGGGCCGAGTTCTGCGCGGCTGACGGGGCGTTCGCGGGCCCCCGCCTCCGGGCAGGGCTACGACACGCCGAGGAGCGTGAAACCCTCGGCGACGGCGGCGTCGGCGAGGTCGCCGTCAAAGGTGGCAAATGTCGAGCACGACGGCTCCGCATCACGAGCTGACAGGGCGCAGCCGAGCTGGACCGCGTCGTAAGCGCGCAGCCCGTGCACCGCGCACAGACGGGCGGAGCGATCGAGGACAGCCTGGCTCGCGAGCACCGCCGCAAAGCGGGGAGGTGCGGCGTCGGCACCGAAGTAGTCCGCTTCGAAGTCAGCGCACAGCGTTTGAGCCTGCGCCGGGGCTATCTCGCCCATCCGATGCTTGCGCCACAGCGCGGCTGGGACCTCGACCCGAGCGAGCTGGGAGATCACCAGGGTCTCGATCTGACGGATGAGGCGGTGATCGACCTCGTCGGCGTAGAGCTTGACCAAGGCCGAGGAATCGGCGAAAACAGTCACCGCCGTCCGCTCTGGACGAGCTGTGACAGAGGGGTGCCCCGCCCCGCAGCCGCCCGAGCCTCGGTCACCCGCCGGGTTGGGGGCCGCCGACCCCGAGGATTCGTCACGACCAAGAGACCTGCCTGTGCCAACCTTTCACGGACACGGGCAGCCTCGTCACCCGCCAGGTCGGGATCGGTTGCGGCGCCGAGGACCGCCGAAACGTAGTCGTTCATGCTTCGTCCGTGCCCCGCAGCGGTTGCCCTCACCCGGCCGAGCAATTCCTCCGAGACTCTGATCGTCATCTGACCCATGCATGCATGATAGCAAGCGTGAAAGCAGGTGCGCGAGGAGACTAGGCCGAGGCGACTGCGCCCTGAGCGCCTAGAAACCGATCCCGAACTCCGGGACTCCGCGCCGGCGGTCGCCGAACAGCTCGCCTTGAGCCTCGATCAGCTCCTCCACGCTCCAGCGTCGATCGCGGACCACGTGCCCGGCGTCGCGGTATCCCTCGATCAAGTGCACCCTTCCCCCGGTCACCACGAAGATCTGCCCGCTGACGTCAGCAGCCGCCGGCGAGGCGAGCCAACCGACGACCGGTGCGATGTTGTCGGGGTGCAGGTCGTCGAATCCCTCCACGGCGCGATCCGGCGCGAAGCCCCCGCCCAACGACTCGGTCATCCGGGTGCGGGCGCGGGGAGCTATCGCGTTGACCGTCACGCCGAGGCGCTCCAGCTCCCGCGCCAGCGTCAGGGTCATTGCCGCGATGGCTCCCTTGGCCGCGGCGTAGTTGGACTGTCCGGCGGTTCCCCAAAGACCTGCCTCGCTGGTGGTGTTGATGATCCGGCCGTACACCGGCTCCGCCCGCTTGTGGCGCGCACGCCAGTGAGCCGCCGCGAAGCGCGACACCGCGAAGTGCCCTTTCACATGCACGTCGAGCACAGAGGCGAAGTCGTCCGCGCCCATGTTGAAGCTCATCCGGTCCCTCACGAAACCGGCGTTGTTGACCACCACGTTGAGGTCCCCGTAGGTGTCGATGGCCGCGTCGACCAGGCTCTGCGCCCCGTCCCACGTCGCAACGTCGTCGCCGTTGGCCGCAGCGTTGCCCCCCGCCGTACGGATCTCGGCGACGACCCCCTCGGCAACCGTTGTGTCGTGACCCGCGCCGTCGCCGGTGGTGCCGCGGTCGTTGACGACCACGTTCGCGCCCTCGGCTGCGAGGAGCATGGCCTCGCCGCGCCCGATGCCCCGGCCGGCGCCGGTCACTATCGCTACCTTGCCGTCGAGATGCCCCACGCGTCCTCCCGTTCGCCGAGGCGACTGTAGCCATCGCCGGGCCCGCGCCGCCGGCGATAGCGTCGAGGCTCATGGCCGACCTGCAAGCTCGGATCAACCAGCTGTGGGAGCAGCGCGACTCCCTCGGCGCCGGCGACGCTGAGGCGCGCGACACCGTGCGCGAGGCCATCGACCTCCTCGACCGGGGAGAGGAGCGGGTCGCGGAACTGGCGGCCGACGGGTCGGTGCTCGTCCACGAGTGGCTGAAGCAGGCGATCCTTCTGCTCTTCAGAGTTGGGGAAATGGCGACGGTGGAGTGCGGACCGTTCGAGTACCTGGACAAGGTGCCGCTGAAGAGGGACTACGCCGCCGCGGGGGTCCGCGTGGTACCCGGAGCCTCGGCTCGTTGGGGAAGCCATCTCGAACGCGGCGTCATCCTCATGCCCAGCTACGTCAACATCGGGGCCCGGGTGGGGGCGGGAAGCATGGTCGACACCTGGGCGACGGTAGGGAGCTGCGCGCAGATCGGCCGAAGAACCCACCTCTCGGGCGGCGTGGGCATCGGCGGGGTTCTCGAGCCACCGCAGGCGGCCCCGGTCATGATCGGCGACGACTGCATGATCGGCAGCCGGTGCATGGTGACAGAGGGCGCCCGCGTCGGCGACGGGGCGGTGCTCGGTGCGGGTTGCATACTCACCGGGACCATCCCGGTCATAGACGCCTCCACTGGCGAGGAGCTGTCGCGGGGCGTCGTGCCACCGTGGTGCGTGGCGCTCTCCGCGACCCGGCAGCGGGACTACGCCGGGGGGACGTTCGGGTTGCCCTGCGTGCTGGTGGTCCGCCGCCTCACCGCCGGCGAGCGCCACGACAAGGCCGCGCTCAACGACGTGCTCCGCGACCACGGCGGGACGCTTTGAGCCGG
The DNA here is from genome assembly GCA_050996645.1 of Acidimicrobiales bacterium. GTDB lineage: Bacteria > Actinomycetota > Acidimicrobiia > Acidimicrobiales > Palsa-688 > JBPCRR01. The sequence goes on from JBPCRR010000215.1 coordinate 13,090, forward strand.
TGACGGATCTGCTGGCGCGCACCGCCGAGCTCGTGGCGATCGCCTCGCCGAGCCTGGAGGAGGGCCGGCTCGCAGACCACGTGGAGGCAGGCCTCCGCGCGTGCTCCTGGCTCGAAGTTGACCGGGTCGGTGACAACCTGGTGGCTCGCACCTGCGCCAACCGGCCGCGCCGCCTGCTCCTCGCCGGCCACCTCGACACCGTGGCACCCAATGGCAACCTGACTCCCCGATTGGACGGCGACACCCTGTGGGGTCTCGGAGCCGCCGACATGAAGGGCGGTCTCGCGGTGATGCTCGAGCTGGCGACCTCTCTTCGCGCGCCGGCGTTGGATCTGACCTTTGTGTTCTACGCCGGCGAAGAGGTGGCCCGTCGCCACAACGGCCTGCTCGCCATCGACGCAGCTCGCCCAGAGTTGATGGCCGCGGATGCGGCCATCCTCGGGGAGCCCACCGCCGGCGTCCTCGAGGCCGGCTGCCAAGGTGTGCTCAAGATGGAGGTGATCCTGGCCGGAACGCGGGCTCATACCGCACGCAGCTGGATGGGAGTCAACGCGGTGCACCGCTTGGGGCCGTTGCTCGATCGGGTCGCCGCGTTCGAGGCCCGCCGGCCGGTGATCGCCGGCTGCCAGTACCACGAGTCGCTGCAGGCCGTCTCGGTCAGCGGGGGAGTCGCGGCCAATGTGGTCCCCGATCGCGCCAGCGTGGTGCTGAGCCACCGCTTCGCGCCGGACCGCGGTCCTGCGGATGCGGAGCTCGCCGTGCGGGCCTGGATCGGCGGTCTGCTCGACCCTGGTGCCGGCGATTCGGCGGAGGTCACCGACACCTCGCCTGCGGCTTCGCCGGGACTCGACCACCCGCTCCTGGCGGAGCTCGCCCGCCTGAGCGGCGCTCCGCCGAGGGCCAAGCTGGGCTGGACCGACGTGGCGTTTTTTGCCGAGCGCGGTGTGCCGGCGGTCAACTTCGGCCCCGGCGACCCCGAGCTCGCCCACAGCGCGGGCGAGCGCGTCGAGCGGGAGGACTTGCACCGAGTGCTCGAGGCCCTCTCGCGGTTGGCAACCGCCGGCGCTTGAACGGTCGCGGTGCTGGCTGATCCCGGGGCCGCCAGTTACCTGGGGCTGTCGAGCCTCACCTGCGCACCAGCACCATCTGAGTGCAGCGGAACAGTGCCATTACGCGGCCCGTGGACTCGTTGGTCACCTCGGCGTCCCACACGTGAGTCTGGCGCCCGATATGCGCCGGCGTGCAGCGGCAAACCACCCGCTCTCCGACCCGAGCCGACGACAAGAAGTTGCTCTTCAGCTCGATGGTGGTGAACGAGCAGTCCTCAGGAATGTTGTTCCCGCACCCTATGGCGGCGCAGGCGTCGGCCAGGGCGATGATCGCCGGCGCGAAGAGGAAGCCGGTACCGGCGATGAGGTTGGGCGTGACGTCGATGTGGCCCGTAACCAGCTCGGCGGAGGAGTGGTCGATCACGCAGCCGAGCTGGCCGGGCACAAGCGGCCCGAAGAACTCAGTCATCCGGGCTGCCCGGACGGCTGGATCGTCGGTCGGCTGGTCGCTCATGGGCATCTCAGCCCAGGCTAGAGGCGGCGGAGAACCGTGACGACCCTGCCATAGATCGAAACGTCGGCCGGGTCGAAGACCATGGGTGCCATGGTGGGGTTGTGGGGGGTGAGCACGACCTTGTGGCCCTTGCGGCCGAAGGTCTTGACGGTGGCTTCTTCGCCCGGGATCCCGGCGACCACGACGTCGCCCTTGTCGGCCTCGGCTTGCTGGTGGACTACCACAAAGTCGCCATCGAGGATGCCCGCGTCGATCATCGACTCACCGCGCACCTTGAGCATGAACACCTGGCCGTCTCCGGTGAAGTCCTCCGGCAGCGGCAGCAGTTCCTCCACGTTCTCCTGAGCCAGGACGTCGGTGCCCGCAGCCACGTCGCCGACCAGCGGCACGTGACGCACGGGGCGTTTGTCAATCGCGGCGCCCGAGATCGCGTCGTAGCGCACCTCGATGGCCCGCGGCTTGGTGGGGTCCCGGCGCAGGAAACCCTGCTTCTGCAGGGTGGTCAGGTGAGTGTGGACCGTGGAGGAGGAGGTCAGCCCGACCGCCTCGCCGATCTCGCGGACCGTCGGCGGGAAGCCACGCTCCGCCAGGCTCGAGGCGATGAAATCCAGGATCTCCCGGCGCTTGCCGGTCAGCTCGGTGTCGGTCACTTGCCCTCCGTTCGAGATGCCTCGCGCGTCATCACGCGATTTCAGCTTACCCGACCCGAGAGGAAAATGCAAACGTTTGTTCGGGCCAAGGCCTTGACAGGGAACGGGTGTTCGTGGTTTGCTTGGGAACAAGCGTTCGTCGACCCATCCAAGGAGGATAGAGATGGTCGCAGTACAAGTCACAGCTTGGCCATCGCCCCCGCCGGTGAGGCCCGCGCCGGTACGGCCCGTACCGGTCAGGCTGGTAAGGGACGCGCCTCGGCGCGCAGCCTGCGTTCCCCGGGTGTCCGATCGCGTGCTGCGCCGGCGTCGCGCGGTCGCTCTCGCGGGTCTGTTGGTGTTCCTGTCGTTCGCCTGGATCGCCCTGCAGGCGGCCCTGGGTGCCGGTGGTGGGTCCCTCACCACC
>JBPCRR010000227.1:0-6824 GCA_050996645.1 Acidimicrobiales bacterium
CCTCACCGAACTGCTCGACGTCGGGGTCGTATCCGCCGAGGCTCGAAAACAGGTCGCTGCGCACCAGGCACGCGCAGCCCGGAGCGACGAACACGTCCCGCACGGCGTCGTGTTGCTCCTGGTCGAGCTCCCCTGGGTCCACCATGTTGTGCACCGCCCCGACCTTGTCCGCCCCGAGGCCGACAGCCTGGAGCCGTCCCGGCCTATCCCACTCCATAACCTTCGGGCTGACGATGCCGGCGTTGGAGCGGTAAGCCTCCTCCACGAGCAGCCTCGCCGCGTCCGGAGCCAGCGCCACGTCGTCGTGGCAGAGCAGGAAGTGTGACGCACCCTCGACCACCTCGATGGCCGCGTTGACCGCCCGGCCGTAGCCGAGCCTGCGGTTGAGCCTTCGCACGTAAGCGTCAGGCAACACCGCCGCCACTCGCTGGGTCGGGTCCTCGAGGCTCCCCGAGTCGATGATGAGGACCGACAGGTTGGGGTAGTCCTGGGCAGCCAGGGAATCGAGGGCCTCTTCGAACCACGGGCCGGGATCGCAGGTGACGACGACCGCCACTACGGGGGGCGCCGATGGTTGGGGTTCCATCCGGGCCAGCGAGCCTAGTGTGCCCTCGCTCCGGCCAGGACCGCCGCGGCACAGCTTGGAGGCGGCCCGCGCACCCCTGTTCCAAGCGGGGCCCGAAGGCCGCCTCCCTCTCGCCTTTCCAAAAATCCAGAATTTCCGCTTCCCAAGTGCTTGCAAGTGTTATACACTATTGGTCACAGGAGTTAGCACCCGGGCCCCGCATGCGCTCCCGCAGTTCCCAAACCCCCGACAACCCTTGGAGGAATCCGTGGCCAGCATCGACCTAAACGACATCAACCAGACCATCAAAGACGGCGCCTACGTGGCGGTCGGGCTCGGAGTGCTCGGCTTCCAGCGGGCCCAGGTCCGCCGCCGCGAGCTGCTCGAGACTCTCGAGGCGCAGCGCAAGCAGGTCGCAGAGACCTTTGGGTCCCTCGGCAACTTCGCCAATCTCGGCTCGCTTGGCGAGCAGGGTACCAAGGTCACCGAGCGCTTCGAGGCACAGGCCAAGCAGGTATCGGACCTGATCGAGGCCCAGGCCAAGCAGGTCTCGGACCTCATCGAAGCCCAGCGCAAGCAGGCCGAAGTCCAGCTTCGCGAGCTCGCCAAGAGCATCGACGAGCGGGTGGCGCCTGTGCGCCATCAGTTCGAGCAGCGCGTCGACGACCTGGAGAAGGCACTCCCTGCTCCTGCGCGCAGCGCGTTCCAAACTGTCCGCAGCGCGGTTGCGGTACCCCAGACAGCGCTTCGCAGTGCCGTCGGCCTCGACTGACCAGCCCCGGCTGACACGGCCTGGCTGAAGTGGCATTCGAGAACGCCCCGTCCTTTCCCGGGCGGGGCGTTCTGGGCTGTGACCGCGCGATCCCCCGGAAGTGGTCGGGTATCGTGCGCTGACCCCCGCCGCCGGCTGGGCCGGCTTCGTGCTCGGAGGAACCTGGATGGCCCACGACCGGCGCCGCGGCAGGCGAGGCCAACAGAGCGATCCCGGCGGGCGGCCGTTGGTGGTGCATTTTCAGAGGCGCCCGTTCCCAGGGCACTACAGCATCGAGCGCGCCTTCGAGCACGTGAGGCCCGCCCTCCAGGCCCGCTTCGAGATCGAGGTAGTGGTGGCACCTGAGCCGAGCCTCGGGCTGCTCCCGAGGTTTCGCACCGTGCTCGAGGCAAGGCGCCGGCAGGGGGAGCTGACCCACGTCACCGGCGACATCAACTTCGCTGCCATCTTGATGCGTCGCCGCGAAACGATCCTCACCATCCACGATCTCGAGTTCCTCGACCGGGCGTCGCTGCCTAAGCGCCTGATCTACACGTGGCTCTGGCTCCGCCTTCCCCTCTCGAAGGCCGCGGCGGTGACCGTGCCGAGCGAGGCGACCCGGTTAGAGCTGCTGCAGGTCGTGAACCTCGACCCGGCGAGGGTCCACGTCGTGCCGGTACCAGTGGGCAACGAGTTCCTCCGCCTCCCCCAGCTCCCTCCCTCTCAGCAGCTCTATCCGGGGCAGCTCCCCACGGCGCCAGGCCGGCAGACGGTGCTGATCGTCGGGACGAGGTCCAACAAGAACGTCGAGCGCGCCGCGATGGCCCTGCGCGGATTACCCGTCAAGGTCACGGTCGTCGGCGAGCTCTCTGCCCCCCAGCAAGAGGCCTTCGAGGCCGCCGGGGTGGAACACGAGGTTCGCTCGATGCTCGACGACGACGAGCTGCTCGGGTGCTACGAGGCCTGTCACCTCCTGTTGTTCGCCTCCACCAAGGAAGGCTTCGGAATGCCCATCCTCGAGGCACAAGCAGCCGGTCGGCCCGTCGTCACGAGCGACATGGCGCCCATGCGCGACGTGGCAGGCGGCGGCGCCTGCCTGGTGGACCCCTTCGACGTCGAGTCCATCCACCGCGGCGTCCAGCGGGTGCTCGACGATGACGGGTACCGCGCCGCCCTAGTCCGGTGGGGCTTCGAAAACGTCGAGTCGTACCGGCCCGAAGTGGTCGCCGAGCAGTACGCCTCGATCTACCTCGAGGTGTGGGAGTCCGCGTACCCCGAGGAGGCCAGGCTGCGGTAGAGGGCGTCGAGGCCTCGTGCTGTGGCGTCCCAGGTGTAGCGACCCGCTCGCCGGCGCCCGGCTTCTGCCACCTCGCGCCGCCGCGCTTCGTCGCCGACGACGCGCGCGAGGGCTCCGGCGATCTCGGCTTCGTTCGTCGGATCGACCAGCTCGGCTGCGGAGCCGAGCACCTCCGGAAGCGCACCTGCACTCCCCGCCAGCACCGGGACCCCGGCGGTCATGGCCTCGAGCGGCGGGAAGCCGAATCCCTCGTAAAGGGATGGGTACGCCAGCGCCGTGGCCCCCGCGAGCAGCGAGCTGCGAGCCCCAGCACTGACCGCGCCGGCGACGATCACCCGCCGGCCCACGACGCCCGGAAGCGCGGCGATCGCCGACGTGACGGCGCCGGTGTCGGGGCCCTCCGCGCCGGCCAGCACCAGGCACAGTTCGGGGTGCTGCGCGGCGACGGGGGCGAAGCCCCGCACGAGCCGGGGCAGGTTCTTGCGGGGCTCGTGACTGCCGATGGCGAGCACGTAGGGCCGCCCTCCCAGGCGACTTGCCAGGGCCGGTCCTAGAGGACCCGGCGGGCCGAGCTCGGGGACGCCATACGCGACGACCCCGACCCGGCCGGCCTCGACCAGTCCGGGACCGAAGACCTGGTCGACCTCAGCGGCCACGTGGTGGGTGGTGACGTGGACGCTCGCGCCCCGCGCCAGGGCGCGCCTCAACATCGGAGCGAACGTCCGCGTGACCGGATTGGTGTTCTCGGGGTCCAGGACGAAGCTGACGTCGTTGACCGTAACCAGGGTGGCCCGACTGGATGGACCCACCACGAAGTTGGTCGCGTGGACCACGTCGGCGTCGCCCAACCAGCGATCGAGGCTGACCACGTTCGAACGCGACCAACACGCGAGCAAGGCTCGGGTTGGGAGGCGGACCGACGTCAGCGGGGCGCCGAGCTCGGGGAGGGTCGCCGGAGTGCGCCACCCGAGCGCATAGGGGACCAACTCCGGCCCACCCGGCAGTGACCGCAGCGAAGCCCACAGGCCCTGGGTCGACAACCCGATGCCCGTGCGGAATAGCATCAGCGGTGTCACGTCGATCGCGACCCGGAAGGGTCGCGATCTGAAGCTCACGGATTCGCCTGCCAGTACGCCAGGACATCTCGCAGCGTGTCGTCGAGGGGGATCTGTGACTGCCACCCCGTCGCCTGGCGGAGGCGGGCCGGGTCGCCGCGCAGCTCGGGCAGGTCGACCGGCCTCATCCGGGCCGGGTCGACCTCGATGGGCAGCTCGAGCCCGGCCAGGTTCAGCAGTGAGCGAGCGACCTCGGCGAGCAGCACGGACCGACCGGAGCAGACGTTGTAGACCTCGCCCGCGGCGCCTTGGACCAGCAGTTGCCTGTATGCCCTGACGACGTCACGTACGTCGGTGATGTCCCGGCGGACGTCGAGGTTGCCCGCCATCAGCGACGCCGCACCCTCCCTGGCCGCCTGCGCGACCTGGCGCGCCAACGCCGGGACCACGAAGCCGGGCCGTTGTCCCGGGCCGGTGTGGTTGAACGGTCTCGCTCGTACCACCTCCAAGCCCTGGCCGAGCCAAGCCTGCAGCCCGATCATCTCGCTGGCCGCCTTGCTTGCGGCGTAGGGGCTCACGGGTGCGAAAGGTTGGTCTTCGGACAGCGGCAGCGCCTCGGCACCCACGATCCCGTAGACCTCGGCCGAGCTGACGAGGAGAACCCGCGGCCGGGGGTTCAACCCTACGGCCGCCTGCCGGAGTTGCAGGGTGCCCAACGCGTTGACCCTGAACGTCTCGGTGGCCTCCGACCACGAGCTGCCCACGCTCGTCAGGGCCGCCAGGTGACAGATCGTCTCCGGGGCGGCCGCCTCAAGGGCCGAAGAGAGGGCCGGGCCGTTCGTGATGTCGACCTCCATGTCCAAGCCGATGGCCTGGTCACCACTCTCCTTCAGGTGGGCCAGAAGCCATCCTCCGACGAAGCCGGCGCTTCCCGTCACTAGCACTCGCACCGGCTCGACGCTAACCGCTGCGCCAGGGGCGGTGCCCCTGGCCACGACGCAAGCGAATCCGCGCGCGAAGTAGCATTCGGCGGCCTCGGCACCCGACCGGCCATGACCCCGACCTCCACTCACGAGAGGCGTCTCCTCTCGATCCAACCGGTCCGCGACGGCGGGGGCTCCGAGCACGCGTTGATCCGCATGCTCGGCCAGCTCCGGGGTGACGGGTGGGAGTGCCACGTCGCGCTTCCGGGACCGGCGCGGCTGGAGGCCGATTACGCAACCGCCGGCGCGGTGCTGCACGTCGTGGGCATGCCGCGTCTCACCACCTCTGGCAGCCCGGCTCGCTGGGTGATCTTCGCGCTGGCCTGGCCTGTGGTGGTGTTGCGCCTCTGGTGGCTGGCGCGGCGCGTCGGCGCGGACGTCGTGCACACCAACTCGCTCCACTCCTGGTATGGCTGGGCGGCCGCCGCCCTGGCGCGCCGGCCCCACGTGTGGCACGCCCGGGAGCTTGTGGAGCAGTCACGGCTGGCACTGCGCGTCGAACGCTTTCTCACCCGCCACTTCGCCGATCAGGTCGTCGCCGCGTCGCGCGCCGTCGCAGCGCAGCTCGACGCCCCCCGAGTCATCGTCGTCACCGACGAGGTAGACGAGACCAGGTTCTCGCCAAGAAAGGCCGGGTGCTTTCGCTCCCGGGTGGGAGTGGGCGACGACGTCCCCCTCGTCGGCTCCGCTGCTCGGATAGACACCTGGAAAGGCTTCGACGTGCTCCTCGACGCGCTCCCCGCGATGCAGCGGGCGAGGCCAGAGCTACAACTGATCATCGCCGGCCCGCCCGTCGGCGGCAAGGAGGACTACGCAGCGGTGCTGGCGGCCCGTGCTGGCGCCTCGAGGGGGGCCCACTGGCTCGGACACCGAGAGGACATGGCCGATCTGTTTGCGGACCTCGACGTGTTCGTGCAGGTCTCCACCAACCCCGAGCCGTTCGGTCTCGTGCTGGTCGAGGCACTCGCCTCGGGCACCCCGGTCGTAGCCGGCGCCGAGGGAGGTCCTGTCGAGATCCTCGCCGGGGCCGGGTCGTCGGCCGGGCGCCTCGTGCCGCCGGGCGATCCCGCGGCCCTGGCTGCAGCGGTGCTGGAGCTCCTGCCGACCACCTCGAGCACCGCCATCCGACGGGCGCGGCAACCGCTTCGCCAGGCCGCCCCGACCCGCTTCAGCGAGATTTTCGACGCCGTCCTCCAGGAGCGGGCGCCCACTTCAAGCCAGCCATCCCGCAGCAAGTCCTCCGGGGGCGAGCCGCGCCCCCAAAAGCGCTCCCGCGGCGCGCCCTAACGTGACCAGGGTGCCCGGGATGGTCGCAATCGCCGGCGGCGTCGGTGCCGCCAGGATGTTGACCGGCTTGGTCGCGGTCGTCGACCCCGCCTCGATAACGGCGGTGGTCAACACGGCCGACGACACGGTGATGCACGGCCTTCACGTGAGCCCCGACCTCGACACCGTCACCTACACCTTGGCGGGCGTGATCAACCCCGACACAGGTTGGGGTTTGGCCGCAGAGACGTGGTCGGCGATGGAGGAGCTGCGGGCATACAGCGATGGTCGCCTCGGCTGGTTCAACCTCGGCGACCGGGACCTGGGTACCCACCTCTACCGCACCAGCCGCCGCCTGGAAGGCGCTTCGCTGAGCACCGTCACGGCGGAGATCGCGCGGCGTTGGGGAGTGGCGGTCCGGCTGCTACCCATGTCCGACGACCCGGTCGAGACCCGCGTCACATTGGCTGAGGGGACCGCTGGGCACGGATCGGCCGAGATCGGCTTCCAGGAATACTTCGTCGGGCGCCGCCACGCCGTGGCGGTGAGGGCGGTCCGCTTCGAGGGGGTCGCCGGAGCCTCGCCGGCCCCGGGGGTCCTCGACGCCATTGCCGGTGCCGACACCGTGGTGATTTGCCCTTCGAACCCGATCGTGTCGATAGCCCCTGTGTTGGCCGTGCCTGGCCTCGGCGCGGCGGTCGCGCGCCGGCGCGCCGACGTCGTCGCAGTGTCCCCCATCGTCGCCGGACGCGCCCTCAAGGGCCCCGCGGACCGCCTGCTCGCCGAGCTGGGCCACGAGCCGAGCGTCGTCGGCGTCGCACGGGTCTGGGCACCCCACGCGGGCACCTTGGTCATAGACCGCGCCGACGAGGCGCTCGCCGGCGATGTCGAGGCCGCGGGGATGCGC
>JBPCRR010000323.1:0-3019 GCA_050996645.1 Acidimicrobiales bacterium
GGGCAGAGCTGGCGGTGGTGCGGGAGGAGCCGATCCCCTCCCAGGGCCTGGTCAGCCCGGCGGAGATCGCCACCCCTGCGGCGCCTGCGACGCCGGCGCCAACGAGGAAGCGCCGGCGGGTGAGCCCCGAAGGCCTGGACGGTGCCGGGCCGTAGAACGCCTCGGTTGCCTCGGGCGCATCCGGGGACTCGGGTGGGGGAAGTGGCCGGTAGTTGGAGTCGGTTCCGTCGGGCATCGTGGACCCTTCAGTTGAGGACGTACTCGGGCGAGTTGAGGGCGAGGGCGACCAGGCTCGGCGCGTCGGCGGCGACGTGGGACAGCGCGGCGGCGCTGGTCTGGCCGAAGCCGTCGACGCTGAGCAGCTGCGCAACCGCGTCGACGCGCTGGCTGGCGGGCTGGGAGTCGATGGCGCTGAGGTCGGCGCGTGCGACCAGCACCTCGGCGGCTTGGAGCCGGCTCAAGGCCGTGGCGGTGTTGAGCCAGTAGGAGTTCTGGGGCCAGCCACCGACGTTGGGGGGGTTGAAAGCAGTTTGGGAAAGGGCCGTCGCGAGCGCGGGCAGGGCGGCCCTTGCCGCCGCAGAGGGCTTCGAGCCGGACGTCGGTGGCGACGAAGTCGGCAGTCCGGTCTTCGGATCGAGGCGGCCCAGTCCCGCGTCGAGACGCAGGGCTCGCGCGGCGCCGACCAGGTACTCGATGGGTTGCTTGACCAGGCCGGCGCGCGACGTCGGCGACAAGAAGGCGGGGTGGTTGAACAGCGCGCGCAGCAGGTCGGCGATGCTGAACGCCCGGTTGTACGAGGGGAGCAGGTCGGCGACCACGGGGTCGGTGGGAGCGACCGGGTACGCCAGGTGGCTCCACACCTTTGCCACGACGAACTTGGCCGACTCCGGCTGGCTCATGATGATGTCGATGATCTGCTCGCCGTCGAAGTTGCCACTCCGGCCAAGGAAGGTCTTGGTGCCGTCGTCGTGCTGGCGGGGTTGGAGGACGTAGCGGTAGTTGACGACGTCATATGTCCATCCGGTGAAGCCCCGGGCGGCCTGCTCCACATCGCTCTGGCTGTAGTTGCCCACCCCGAGGGTGAACAGCTCCATGAGCTCGCGCGCGAAGTTCTCGTTGGGGTGTGTTTTCTTGTCGGTCGCGGTGTCGAGCCAGCGCATCATCGCCCCGTCCTTGGCCATCGCCTTCGCGAGGTCCCGGAAGCTTCCGGCGCCGGCGCTGCGCCACAGCTGGTTCTGCAGGTACATGAGCTTGGCGTCGCGGACCTTGGATGAACCCGTGGCGAAGTGACCGTGCCAAAGCAGGGTCAGCTTCTCTCACAGGGGCGTCTCGGTGACGATCATCCGGTTGAACCACCAGCGCTGCAGGGCGGCGAGCTCCGTGGCGGCGGTGAGGTTGCGCGCCCGCTTCTCGGCGAGCGCCTGTGGGCTTCTCTTGGGAGCGGTCGGCCTTTGGTAGTAGGGGCTGAACGTCGGGGGCGCGATCTGATCGCCGGCGGCGTCGGGGGCGGTCCCGGTGCCTGCCAGGAGTGCCTCCACGGCGGCCGTGTAGCCGGCCTGGGTGGCCCGGTCGAGCTCGTCGGGCCCGGCTCCGAAGCCGGCTCGGCGGTACAGGTGGGCTAGGTCGCTGCGAGTCCCGTTAGACGCCACGGGAGCAATACTGACCGAGAGTTGTGAGCGTTTCATTAGCTGGCGGCGACCACTCGGTGAAGGTTCCCCCGCCATTGGGTACGTTGCGGTCCATACCGGGCAGATCCATAACGGGCAGAGGAGGACACTTGGCCGACCAGGAGAATCCCATCCAGAACGTGACGTTTCCGAGCAACGGCGCGCAGGCTCACGGCTACCTTTCCACCCCGCCAGGGGGCAGCGGCCCCGGCGTGGTCGTCATCCAAGAATGGTGGGGGCTCACCACCCACGTCGCCTCGGTAACCGACCGCCTGGCGGCGGAGGGTTTCGTGGCGCTGGCGCCCGACCTGTACGGGGGCAAGACCACCCACGACGCCGAGGAGGCAGGGCGGCTGATGCAGGAGCTCCCCGTCGACCGGGCGGCGAGGGACCTGGGCGGGGCGGTGGCCTTCCTCCTCGGACGTCCCGACGTGGCAGGCGACGCCGTCGGGGCTTTGGGTTTCTGCATGGGAGGGGCGTTCGTGTTGGCGCTCGCATCCCGCCAGGGCCCCAAGCTGGCCGCCGCTGTCGCCTTCTATCCGGTGGGTCCGATCCCAGATGATCTCTCAGGGCTCAGCGCTGCGGTGCAGGCGCACTTCGGCTCCGACGACGCCTTCGTCGGCGAGGGGCAGGCGCGGGAGCTCGTCGCGCGGTTGGAGGCCGAGACGGGGAACGTGCCCGACGCCCACTTCTACCCGGCGGCCCACGCGTTCTTCAACGACGAGAACAACCTGGGGACCTACGACCCCCAACAGGCCGCACTGGCCTGGGACCGGGCCGTGCGTTTCCTCCACGAACGCCTGGGCTGAAGGCTCGCGGCGCTACGCGGCCCGCTCAGTCTCCGCCGCAGGGTCGAGCAGGTCGAGCACGGCGAGCTCCACGGTTCCTTGGATCGCCGGTTGGCCGGCGGTGGTGCCGGCGCCGGGCGCGCAGCTGCCGAGATCGGACGCGCCGAGCGCGGAGCTAATGGTCTCGCCGCTCAGGTAACGGTCGACGACCCTCGGGTCCACGTAGGACTTGCGGACCACCGCCGGCGTGTTGCCTAGGTACTGCGCCACCTCCTCCATGGCTCGGGTGATCCCCCGGGCGCGCCCCCGCCCCGACTTGGCGCCGGCGGCGCCAGCCAGCGCCACGGCGGCGAGGACGGTTGCGTTCCAGGTCCGAAAGTCTTTCGCCGAGCACTCGAGGCCCGAGCGGTCGCGGATATAGGTGTTGATGTCGTCGGAGGCGATGTCGACCCACGCCGGGCGTCCGGCGCGCACGCCCTTGTAGGCCAGCAGCTCGGGGCCTCCACCGCGGCGAGCCTTGAGCTTGGCGACGACGTCGCTGACCTCAGGGTCGACCACCGATTG
>JBPCRR010000336.1:0-3180 GCA_050996645.1 Acidimicrobiales bacterium
CTCACCAGCTCGGCGACCTTGGTGACCAGGGCGGTCGGCATGTTGTCGATCACGAACCATCCGAGGTCCTCGAGGGTGGCGCCGGCTTGGGACCTGCCCGCTCCCGACAGCCCCGTGATGATCGAGAACTCGGCCACCTCGCCATTCTGGCGCCTTCTCGGGCTAGTAGGGGCGCTTCTGGCTAGTAGGGGCGCTTCTGGATGGTAGGGGCTCTTCTCGGCCCGCAGGAACAGCAGCCGCGGAATGGTCGCCGCGGCGGCGTACTCCGCGGCGCGGGCGAGGAACCCCGGCGGGGGCGCCGGCTCCTCCATCCTCGTGAGCACCAGGCCCGCTTTGATCATGGCATTGACGTAGCGAGACAGGGGACGGTGGATGAAGGGGATGACGACGCCGTGGTCCACCTCTTCCAGGCTGCTGTCCTCGACCAGGTAGGGCCCGATTCGCCAGTACTGCTCCTCGAGGATGGTGTCGTCCACCCACCCCGAGCCAGGGGTCTGGAGGAGCGGATGGTTGAGGAAGAACAGGAAGCGCCCGCCGGGGGCGAGCACCCGACCAACCTCCGCGATGGCTGCATCAACGGCCTCGATGTGCTCGAAGACCAAGCAGGCGACCGCCGCGTCGAAACTGGCGGTGAGGAAAGGAAGCCGCGCGGCCTCCCCCTGCGCCAGCGCCACTCCCCCGCCGCGCGCGGAGGCTGCGACGAGCTGTGCCACGGTCGGGTCAACGCCGACGACCCGCTCCACTCCGCCAAGCGCCGCCAGCCGGCCGATCTGGCCCTCGCCGCATCCCACGTCGAGGACCCTCGTGCAGCCGGCCAGGTGCGCCGCGGCGAGGGGCATGATCTGCTCGGTGTACTCCGCGTCGGCGCCGTCGGTGAACTCCGCCTGCCACCAGGCGCTAACCGCTTCCCAAGGGTCCCCTTCCCCGGGGGGCCCTTCCCGCGGGTGCCCCTCCCCCGGGTGCCGGGCCGAGTCAGCCACCGCTGGCCGGCTCGTTGGCTGGCGCCGGTCCGTGGAGCTTCTGGTACACCGCCTCGGCCACCGGATCCGGGAGCCACGCCAGCTCCCGCAGGGTCTCGAGGGGTGCGGCCTTGACCGCGTTGACACCCCCCAGCTCCTTCGCCAGGCGCTTGCGGCGCACGGGGCCGAGGCCCGGGATGTCGTCGAGCGCCGAGGTCGTCATCCGTTTCGTCCTCAGCTTGCGGTGGTAGGTGATGGCGAAGCGATGGGCCTCGTCGCGCACCTGCTGCAGCAGGTAGAGCGCCTCGGAGCCCCGCGGGATCCGAACTGGGTCCGCCTGGCCGGGGAGGTAGACCTCCTCGAACTGCTTGGCGAGGGCCGCCGCCGGGATCTCGTCTTCGAGGCCGAGCTCCTCGAGGACCTTGATCGCCACGCCGAGCTGGCCCTTGCCACCGTCGACGAGGAGCAGCTGCGGGGGGTACGCGAAGCGGCGCCGTCGCTCGTCGAGCGGCTTGTCCCGCTCGGCCAGGTACGCGGTCAGTCGCCGGGTGAGCACCTCCGCCATCGCGGCGAAGTCGTCGTTTCCGTCCACGGTCCTGATCTTGAACCGTCGGTACTCGCCGGGTCGGGCGATGCCGTCCTCCATCACCACCATCGAGCCCACGTAGTCGCTGCCCTGCAGGTGGCTCATGTCGTAGCACTCGATTCGCAGCGGGGCCTCGGGCAGGTCCAGGGCGTCCTGCAGGGCCGACAGGGCCCGCGCACGCGCGTTGTGGTCCGAGGCTCGCTTGAGCCGGTGACGCATGAACTCCTCGCCGGCGTTGCGGGTCACCATCTCGAGCAGACTCCGCTTGTCGCCTCGCCGGGGGGCGCGGATCTCGACTCGGGCGCCCGCCCGGGCGGCCGGGTTCACGCTTCGCTCCACTCGGTAGCCGTCGTCGGCCGCCCACCACTCCACCCCTCCGACCGCCGAACGGCTCGACCCACGAGCCACCCTCGGCGCCGCAGCGCCGTCGACCATGCCCACCGCCACGTTGACTCCCCCGCCGCGCTGCACCGCCAGCCAGGCCTCGGTGACATCGCACTCGTCGGGGTTCTCGGGGACCACCACCAGCGGCGGGATCCCGAGGGGCGCGTCGGCGTAGTGCTGCTGGAGGACGTGGGCGATCAGCTGGGCTCGGGTGAGGTCCTCGACCTTGTCGACTATGTAGCCCTTGCGGCCCACCACCCGTCCTCGACGGACGTAGAACACCTGCACGGCGGCTTCCAGCTCGTCTTCCACCAGGCCAAAGCAGTCCAGGTCTTCACTGCGCTCGGTGACCATCTGCTGCTTCTCTATGGCCTTGCGAACCGAGACGAGGCGGTCCCGCAGACGCGCCGCCCGCTCGAACTCCAAGCCCGCAGCCGCGGTCCGCATGTCGGCTTCGAGGCGAGCCACGACCGGTGCGGTGTCGCCGTCGAGGAACGCCACCAGCTCCTCCACCAGGGCGAGGTAGGGCTCACGGTCGACGGCGTGGACGCAAGGACCGCTGCACTTTTCGATGTGGAACAGCAAGCAGGGCCGGCCCTGGCGCTGATGGGAGGCGAACTTGCCGTCGCTGCAGGTCCGGATCGGGAACGTCCGCAGCAGCGAGTCCAGCGTCTCGCGGATGGCGTAGGCGTGGGCATAGGGCCCGAAGTACCGGCTGCCTTTGTCCTTGCTCCCCCGCCTGACCATCGCGCGGGGCCACTCGTCACCCATGGTCACCGCGAGGAACGGGTAGCTCTTGTCGTCCCGCAGCCGCACGTTGAAGCGGGGCTTGTGCTGCTTGATCAGGCTGTACTCGAGCATGAGCGCTTCGACGTCATTGCGGACCTGGATCCACTCGACGGTCTCGGCGCACGCGACCATCTGCGCGGTGCGCGCCGGCAGGTTGGCTGAGCTCTGGAAGTAGTTCGACAGCCGGCTGCGCAGGGACTTGGCCTTGCCCACGTATATGACGCGACCCTCCCGATCCTGGAACTGGTAGGAGCCGGGGGCGTCGGGGATGGTCCCGGCGGGCGGTCGCTGGAGCACACCTCAAGTCTGCCGCACGGTCGGCTTCCGCCGGCGCCCCAGATGTCCCCCCGACCGGCGCCCTTCATCGGCCGCGTGGCGGGTCCAGCCACAACAGCGCGGCGAGGCGCGACAGCCCGAAGGAGTCCCCGCGGGCGTCGGCCCAGCGCATCACCTCGTCGCGCT
>JBPCRR010000408.1:0-6829 GCA_050996645.1 Acidimicrobiales bacterium
TCCCAGTCCACCTTGATCGGCAGCTGCCAGCACACAGATGGCTTCCATTCGATGGGTGACTCGCCGGCTCGGATCGCCGCGAGGTGCAGGGCACAGCCCGCGCCACCGGCGAACCCAGGCCGGTTGAAGAAGATGCACGCGCCGTCCAACACCCTCGTGGCGCGGCGCTGCTCGTTGGCGAAGAGCCCCTGTTGGTCCGCCTCGGCGTGGTGCTGGAAGATGGCGGGGTCGAGCGTCGCGGCCAGCGCCGCTACCCGGCGGGCGTCGTCCTCGGTGTCGAACTCCGCTCCGACCGAGCAGCAACCCTCGTTGAGGTGAGGAGCCGACACCTCCCTGATCCCGAGGCACCCACGGCCCCAGATGCAGCTCCAGTTGGACACGAGGAACCGCCTGTCGAACCGCCACGTCGTGTCCCCGTCCGAGATCTCTTCGAACGCTGGGATCTCCCCCAAGCCTGGCTCCACGTCCGGACACGCTAATGGGCCGGGTCGGCGCGGAAGCTGGCAGACTCTCCACCATGATCCGTCTGAGCGTCTTCTATCCCGCCACCGAAGGGGCAACCTTCGACCACGACTACTACCGGGACCGCCACGTGCCTTTGGCGGTGAAGACCTGGGGTCTCGACGGGGCCGACATCGATCGTGGGCTCGACGGACCCTACGTCGCCGCCGTCCATTTCCGGTTCCCCTCCCAGGAGGCGCTGCAGGCCGCGATGGGCAACGAGGGGACCGGCGCGGTGCTCGCCGACGTCGCCAACTACACCTCGATCGCGCCGGTTCTCCAGACCAGCGAGATCGTCGGCTAGCGGACCTCAGCGGGGGGCGCCGGGCGCCACCAGCGGCCAGGGCCGCTCGCGCTCGGCCACCAGGGCCAGGTCGAGGAGGAGGGCCTCGGCGTGGTGGCGCGCGAGCACCTGCAGGCCGACAGGAAGGCCGTCGACCAGTCCGGCCGGGATGGTCACCGCAGGGTTGCCGTACACGTTGGAGGGAATGGTGAGGGCGCCATTGTTGCCCATGGCCTTCTCGAAGCCGAGCTCGGCGACCAGGTCGACGCCGGCCACGTTGGTCGGAAGCGGGCCCTCAGCGCCGAAGGCCACGTCCGCAGTTGTCGCCCCGACCACAAAGTCGACCTGCTCGAACAGGGCCGCCATGGTGGCGTTGAGCCTCTGGCGTTCGAGCTCTACCGATGACGCCTGGTCGAGGGTGAACAGTGAGGTGGCCACGTTGAGCCCGAACTGGATGTCGGAGGTGAGGTCGCCGGCGCAGTCGGGGTAGCGAGACCCGAGCAGCGCCCGCAGCCCGACCAGGCCGGAAAGGGCCCACTCCAGCCCGAACCCGGGCAGCTCTACCGACACGTCGACCAGCTCGAGGCCGGCGTCCTTCACGAGCACCTCGGCCTGCTGGCGAACGAGGTCCTCGACGGCGGGGTTGAGGTAGGTGTTGCCAAAGCTGGGTGCGATGGCGACCTTCCGGCCAGCGAGCTGGCTGGCACCGAGCCCGTGTTCCCACCCGTCGACCCGCGGCAGGCTCCAGGGGTCGTAGGGGTCGGCCCCATTGCAGACGTCGAGCCACCTGGCCGTGTCGCGGACCGACCGAGCCAGGCAGCCGACCACGACGGTGTGGTTGCCGATGTCGGTCCGCGGCCCGCGGGGAATGCGCCCATAGGTGGCCTTCAGCCCGAACAGGCCGCAGAACGCGGACGGGATGCGGATCGAGCCGCCCCCATCGCCGCCGGTGCTGAGCGGGACGAGGCCGCCGGCCACCGCTGCCGCCGCCCCACCCGACGAGCCGCCCGGCGTTCGCTCGGAGTTCCACGGGTTACGGGTCGTGCCGTGCAGCTTGGTGTGGGTGCAGCTCACACCCCCGAACTCGCTCGCCGTCGTGAGGCCGATGGGCACCGCGCCGGCTTCCCGCAGCCTGGTCACCTGCGTCGAGTCAATCTCTGAGACGGCGTCGCGGAACACCGTCGATGCGTGGGTGTCGGGCCAGCCGGCCACGCCTCCGTCGATCTCTTTCACGCCGACCGGCACACCTCCAAAGGGGAGGTCGACGTCAGCGGCGGCGGCCCCGGCCCGCGCCGCCTCGGGGTCGAGGTGGCAGAAGGCGTTGAGCGACGACTGCTCGATCGCGGCAAGGGAAGCGTCGAGCGCCTCGAGCGGCGAGAGCTCCTTACGCCGGAACGCGGCAACAAGCGAGCAGGCGTCACCGAGCCATGGCTGATCCACGGGCGGCAACGCTATCTGGAAGCGCGGAGAGGGTGGGATCTGTGTTTAAGGAGACCAAATCGCGGACGAGCCGGCGCACCATCCCGCTTCCCAAAGTCTGCGCTGATGCCCCTACGCGCTCACCGGCGTCGCCAGCTCGAAGAACGCCTCGCGGCCGGCGCGGAAGATCGCGATCTCGTCTTCAGCACCCCGACCGGCAGCCGCGCGACCGTAGTGAGGTGTCCCGCCAGTTCAGCTTGTTGCAGGAAGGGGCCGCCGTCGCCCATCGCCGGCTCTACGACTGCCGGCACACGGCGGGGAGCGTCCTGCTGGCCCAAGGAGTGTCGGCGCGCGTTGTGATGGGGACCCTCGGGCACTCCTCGTTCGCGCTGACGATGGACACCTACACGCACGTTCTCCCGACGCTCATGCGCGACGCCGCCGACGCCATGGATCGAGCGATGAGCGCGGAACAAGTAACGCGAGGACGGCGCCCTTGAGCGGGGCGCGGAAGCGTTCGACGAATTGCCCACTACGAGGGCGACGAAATGCTCAGTAGTATGGCGACGAAACAATCAGTGGAATCGGTGGAGAGGTCCCTCGGAGGTTGGCGCCGGGGGTGGCCGAAGCGCTCCGGTCCCGCCGCGTCGTGACTGCGCCGCGGAGGGTTACCGGTCGTGCGGCGTGACTCAGCTCGCTTCGAGGTGATGTCGGAGGGCTTCCCTGAGTACCTCCGAGACCGCGATCCCTTCGTCTTCGGCTCGCCGGACGAGCCGCTCCTTGAGATCAGGCTCGAGGCGGACAGACTCGACCGTCGAGGGCTCAACGCCCAAGCGGGGCCGGCCGCGCTTTGCCCGCCGGGCGATGAGCTCGTCAACGTGGTAGCCCCGCTCGGCTTCGTCGGCGAGCTGTTCGATCAGGTCGTCGGTGATGGGCACGCCCGCCTTGGTATGGCCATAGGTCCGGGTGGTCATGGGCCGAGCAACACGTCATTACTGCAATACAAAAGCCGTTTTGCGGTGACTCCGTGGTGATCTGGCCCGAGGCCGGACCGGCTGACCCGCGCCCTCGTGGTACTCTCCATACGTGCCGGCACGAATAGCGAACAGTGAGCTGGTTGAGGTCTTGAAGCCGCTCGGCATCAGGGCGCGTGCTCTCTGTGCCGGCGCCGTCGAAGTCGAGGGTCATCCCCTCCAAGTGGCATCTACGGCTCACCCGTCGCCTGCCGATGCGGCTGAACTCGCCAAGGTAGCTGACTTCGTTGTCGCTGATCGGCTGTCGGCGGCCGCCAGGGAGCGCCTCAACAGCGCTGGGGTCGGCTGGCTCGACCGGAGGGGGCATGTGCGGATCGTCCGCCCCGGACTGATAGTCGATACCGACCTTCCGAGGCTGATCCCAGCGTCGGCGCGTCGCGGGGACAGCCTCGGGGCCACCGGCCGGGACATCGCTGTGACTTTGCTGTCCGACCCCGGCCGGCCGTGGGGCGTGAATGAACTTGCCCGGCATCTTCGTCGCAGCCCTGGCCGCGTATCGGAACTTCTACGCAAGCTGCGGGATGACGGGCTGGTCACGCCCGAGTCGACCCCGGTGGTACCCGAGCTTTTCTGGGCGACCGCTGACCAGTGGCACCCCAGGTGGTTGCCGTTGTCGGCGCCGCCCGAAGACTCGAGTGGCGTTCTCCTCTCCGGGGGCCGAGCAGCCGTGGCACTCGGGGCCAACCTCGTCTTGACCGCAGATTGGCCACTTGAGCTGTACGTGCAGGACTCCTGGACGCTCCGGCATCTTGCCGCCGACGCGCCGGCCGGAAGGGCCAAGACCGTCGGCGCGGCGTGCCCGTCCCCGACGGCGCTGCAACTGCCGTCGGCCAACAAGCACAAGGGCTTCGACCTCGCCCATCCAGTGGTGATCGCGCTCGACCTGGCAGCGGATCGCGCTCGGGGACGTGAGGTTCTCGACCAGTGGAGCCCGCCGGGATACGCCCGTGTCTGGTGACCGCGTGCACTTGCTGGACGAGGACGGATCGGTCGTCCGACTGGTGAAGGCCCTCGCCGACGTGATCAACGAAGCGAGCACCTCCGCAGCGTTGATCGGAGGTTTAGCCGTCCTGGCCCGGGTGGCCGGCGCATACCGAGTGACCAACGACATCGACGCAGTGGCCGAACCCGACACGCTCCGGCTCGTGCTCGTTGAGCGCGGCCGGCCGGTAGGAGCCTCCTGGGAAGTTGGCACCGTCCAGGTGGACCTCGTTGAAGTAGGCACGACGCCTGCCGCCCTACTCGCAGCCCGCGACCTTCCCGACGACGAAGCGGATCGCATGTTCGTGCTCGCCCACCAGTGGGCCTTGGACACGGCCACAGAGATGGAGATCGTGGCCGGTGACTCTGGCACCAGCAACTGGGCCGAGGTGTCGTGCCGAGTAGCGACGCCCGCCGCGCTGGTGGCCATGAAGGTCCGTCGGCGCCTCGGCGTTCGGCTGCCAGCCGGCACAAGACAGCCAGTGACTACGGCGACATCCACCGGCTGCTCAGTCGGCCCGGTTACCTCACGCCGATCGCGGTGGCCTTGGCCGGCGCCCCGCATGGGCTCGCTAGCTGGGTCGCTGCCGAGTTACACCGTCGATTCGTCCAGGACGCCGAGAGGGTGGCCGGCGTCATCCGCGCCAACCTGGCCCTCCCCGCCGAGTTGGCCATCACCCCCACTGAACTGCGCGAGACGGGAGGCCGCTTCATGACGGTGTTCCAGCGTGCGGAGTCGCTCCGCTGAAGCCCTTCCTCAGTGCCCGACGAGTCAGTGCGCCGGCGGGCCCGGCCCGATGCGGATGCGCCGGGTGAGCAGGTCGGCGGCCAGGACCGGGGTGTTTGGTCTTACCGGAATCTGGCGTTGCATATCGTCAACTACGCCCAGGGTGCTTATGAGGGGTTCGACGGGGAGGCCGATTTTGTGCTTGACGCCGTCGATTTGACCACCGTGCACCGGCCGAAGGGGTTGGAGTGGCCGGTGGTGTTCGTGCCGTCGGTGACCGTCGGGCGGTTCCCGACCACCCGGGCCGGCCGGGAGCAGGCGTGGCTGGTGCCACCCGTGAGGAGACCGAGCGGCTAATCGGGGAAGCCATCGGCTTTCACCTCGAAGGGCTCGGCACGGATCAGCTGCGGTAGATGTCCCGCCGGTGATCGACATCAAGTACATAGACCGTTTCGGTTGGGTCGTCGATCCGGTAGCGGATGCGGTACTCACCGCGGCGGGCGCGCCATTGGCCCTCGAACGGCTGGCGGAGGGGGCTGCCCACTCTGGTCGGGTTCTCTGCGAGCGCCCCGAAGATGAACTCGACGCATGCGGCGGCAGCAGAGTGGGGCAGATGGTTGGCGAGCTGGCGTGAAGCGGTCCGGGCCACGACGACCCGGTAACTCACCCAGGGCCTCTCGGTACTCGTGCCGTCAGTAACGCCCTCATCTCAGCCTCGTCGAGCACATCGCCACGAGCGATCTCGCTCTCCGCTTGGGCGATCCGGGCTTGGGCATCAGGATCGTTGAGCAGCTTCAACGTCGCCTCTATGGACTCCAGGTCGTCGGCGGCGATCAACACCACGTACTCCCGCCCGTTACGGGTGATCTGGACCCGCTCGTGGGTCGCAGCGACTTCCTCGGCTATCTGGGAGAACCGGGCTTTTACCTCGGATAGGGGCAGTGTAGCCATTGACCACTATTATAGTCTGGGCAGGTAGCTTGGGGAGACATGTGGCGACTACGTGCCAGATCTGCTTGGGGGGCGAGCGCGGCCAGTGCCACCGGAGGCAAGGCTGCCCCTCGCGCGAACACCGCCGCCGCCCATGGCGGTGGCGGGGCTCCCCGCGAAATCCGAAGAACCTCTAATACTCCGGAGCGGAGAGGGTGGGATTTGAACCCACGGACCCTTGCAGGTCACACGATTTCCAATCGTGCCGATTCGGCCGCTCTCGCACCCCTCCGGGCCCTCGAAGCTTAGCGGTCGACGGCTTGAGGTAACGTTGTGTTCAGCCGCCTGACGCCGGGCGTGGCGGTTGGGTCCTGCGCAACGATGCACCGTGAACCGGGTCAGGGCCTGACGGCAGCAGCTCTCAGCGGAATGCGACGTGTGCCGCAGATCGCCTGACCGCCACGCCGGGCGCCTGGCCACGATGACGAGAGCTGCGACATGTCAACCCCGGGCTCACCGACAGCCCTTTGCAGCGGAGAGGGTGGGATTTGAACCCACGGTGGGTTGCCCCACACACGATTTCCAATCCCTTGGAGTGCATTTCTATGCGTTCGTGATTGTGCAAGAGTGCTGCGGACCCAAGGGCGGCCCCATTGGCCATCGCTCTGTGTACCGAGGCGACGACCGTCCAGCCGCAGCCTGGACGGCTGCGACGACGCAGTACCTTTGGTGCATGGCCGAGGCAGAGTTGGTGTTTGTCGTAGAGGAGGCAGCCGAGGGTGGTTACACCGCGCGAGCTCTCGGTCAACCGATCATCACCGAGGCCGACGACCTCGACGAGCTGCGGTCCATGGTCCGTGACGCGGTCGTCTGCCACTTCGACGACAGCGAACGGCCCCGAGTCGTACGCCTGCACCTCGTGCGCGACGAACTCCTCGCCGTGTGAGACTGCCC
>JBPCRR010000011.1:0-5678 GCA_050996645.1 Acidimicrobiales bacterium
CAACCCGTCCTGCGCGGACGCCTGATGACGGGTCGCGGGACCGCCGCGCAGTTCCTGCGCTCAGACGAGGGCGAAAGCCGTACCTCGGCCCAGGCGCTCTGGTGGCCGCCCAACAAGGTCGCCGGTCGCTACCTGGCCCCGTGGCTCACGGCCAAGGACGGCGGATCGGGCCTCGCCCGCGAGCCGAACGCGGGCGAGCTCATCGACGTCGCCCTGCCGCGTGATCGCGACGGGCTCGACACCGTGATGCGCTCACTCGGCCTGTATCGCTAGCCACGTGGGTCGGCGCGCTCGAGGAACGGCTTGATCAGATCGAGTGGGAGCGGGAAGACGATCGTCGAGTTCTGATCGGCCCCGACCTCGAGCAGGGTCTGGAGGTAGCGCAGCTGGAGGGCAGAGGGCTGCTTGGCAAGGATTTCAGCGGCGCCGGCGAGCTTTTCGGCAGCCTGGAACTCGCCCTCGGCGCTGATGATCTTGGCGCGGCGCTCACGCTCGGCCTCGGCCTGGCGCGCCATCGCTCGCTGCATTGCTTCGGGGATCTCGACGTCCTTGATCTCGACGGTGGAGACCTTGATCCCCCAGGGCTCGGTCTGCTCGTCGATGATCTTCTGGAGGTCTGCGTTGAGGCGGTCACGCTCGGCCAGCAGCTGATCGAGGTCGGCACCGCCGAGTACCGAGCGCAGCGTGGTCTGGGCAATCTGGGAGGTTGCCGGCTCGAAGGCCTCGATCTGGGTGATGGCGGCGCCCGGATCGACAACGCGGAAGTAGCAGACGGCGGCCACGCGGGCCGGGACGTTGTCGCGGGTGATGACCTCCTGCGGTGGGACGGTGAGCGTGACCGTGCGCAGGTCCACGCGCACCATCCGATCGACGAAGGGGACGATGAGCGTCAGACCGGGCCCCCTGATCGGCACGAGCCGGCCGAGCCGGAAGACGACCGCACGCTCGTACTCGCGGAGCACCCTGACGCTGGCCAGAGCGAGGGCGACCAGGAGGGCGCCGGCGACCGCGATGACGATCACGACCGCTCCTCTCCTCGGTTGAGAGAGGCCCAGCGGGTGCGGGGGCGCCTTCCGTCGGCGCCGGCCGCGGCCATCCGCAGGCCGCTGGCGGGCGAGGGCTCGGGGAAGCCGGCCGGGTGGGCGCGCAGGTCGCGCGCCAGCCAGCGCGCGGCCAGCAGCTCGACGCTCAGCACGCCCGCAAGGACGCCCATCTCCTGCGGCCGGTGATTTCGCAGCGCCGCGATGAGTGTGATGAATACAGCAAGCAGCACGAGCAGCAGGCAGATGCCGCGATGGAAGCGCCCGGCCTCGGAGTGGGGCCAGGGATCGAGCGGACGCGCGATCTCCCTCCCCCGGTCTGAATCGGTGCAGGCCTCCTTGCGCGGACAGCCGTTGCAGATGTGGGCCTTGGCCCGGTAGCGCACCAGCCGGCGCTCGTGATCGAACTCGTGGGGCCACAGGTGCTGGCCCTCGGGGCAGACCCAGTGGTCGTGGGTCTCGTCGTACTCGAACCCGGCGGTGCGGTAGCGGAGCGAGCGCCGGTGGGTATGGGCCGAGAGCCACTCGACGATGAAGGCACACCCCACCAGCCCGAGCGCGTAGCCGGCGGCGAGCGCGGCCTCCACGCTCACGTCAGCCTCGCCGCCGCGGCCTCTTCGTCCGGCGCCCGAGGCACGTCGGCGTGCTCAGTGATGTCGGTGAAGAGGATGTCCTCGGGCTCATCGAGGGTGACGCGCTTGACCGTATGGCGGACCCCCAGATAGGCGATGTAGAGGGTCGGGATCGCCCCGCCCGCGATGAAGACGATGTCCCCGGGCAGGCGCAGCCATTCGATCAACGTGTTGGTGTTGTTGCTGAGGAACTTGAGCTCCCGGGCCTCGAAGTAGCCGTCGTTAACCGACTTGTAGAGCTGCAGGAAGCCCAGTGGCAGCAGCGTGGCGAAGCACATCCACGCGAGGCCGATGTTGGCCGACCAGAAACAGATCTTGGCCCACTTCTCCGGCCACTTATCAGCCGGGATCAGATAGCGCAGGCAGAACATGGCCAGACCCAGCGCGAGCATCCCGTAGACGCCCATCATCGCCGCGTGGCCGTGGTTGGCCGTGAGGGCAGTGCCGATTTCGTAGTAGGAGACGATCGGCAAGTTGATCAGGAAGCCGAAGATCCCAGCGCCGACGAAGTTCCAGAAGCCGACGGCGACGAGGAACATCACCGCCCAGCGGTGCGGGAAGGGTGTCTTCGATCTCGACTCCTGGGCAGCGCCGAGCTGGAGGAAGGACCACGCTTCGACGGTCAGGAACGTCAGTGGAACGACCTCTCCCGCCGAGAAGAAAGCGCCGAGCGCCATGTGCTCGGCGGGCTCGCCCGAGAAGTAGAGGTGGTGCATCGTGCCGATCATGCCGCCCGCGGAATAGAGGACGATGTCGAGGAAGACCACGGTCAGGGCGACCTTCTCGCGCACCACGCCGAGCAGCACGAACATGTAGGCGACCATCACCGTGGTGAAGAGCTCCAGGAAGTCCTCGACCCAGAGGTGAACCACCCAGAAGCGCCAGAACTCAGTGGTCGTGAAGTTGTCGCCGGTCCGGGCCAGCAGGCCGACGGCGTAGAAGGCCGGGATCGCGCAGGCCGCCAGGAAGAAGAGCCAGGGCATGTTGCCCGCGTGCTCGCCCTTGAGGCGCCGGCGCAGGACGCGGAAGAGCATGAAGATCCAGAAGACGAGGCCGACCACCAGCAGCGTCTGCCAAAACCGGGCCAGGTCGAGGTATTCGAAGCCCTGGAGCCCGAACCAATTGGAGGCGGCATCCTTGAGCACGCCGTGGATGCCCAGGTAGGAGCCGATCAGCATCCCGAGGACCACGACGACCAGTGCCCCAAGCAGGGCAAAAGCCAGCTTCCCCTGGCCCCTGGGCTCGCGCCGGGCGATCATCGGGGCCAGGAAGATGCCGGCGGCCACGAACGAGGTCGACACCCAGAAGATGGCCAGCTGGACATGCCAGGTGCGCATCAGGTTGTAGGGGAAGATCTCGGCCAGGTTGAAGCCGAAGAAGCTGTCCACCTCCGCCCGGTAGTGCTGGGAAGCCGCCCCGACGATTGTCTGGAGCAGGAACAGCGCAGCCATGACGAAGAAGAACCAGGCCGTGGCGCGCTGGCCGGGGGTGAGGGCGACATCCCCGGGCGCTCGGAAGGCCAGCGTGGCCTGCTCACGGCCGTGCCAGCCGAGCTTGCGCCCCCAGCGCCCGAAGGCGGCGAACAGCAGGCCGATCCCACCGAGCAGGGCCATCAGCGAGGCCACCGACCAGACGATCACGTTGGCCGTCGGCTTGTTGTCCACGCGGGGCTCGGGCGGCCAGTTGTTGGTGTAGGAGTAGTTATGGCCCGGGCGGTTGGTCGAGCCCGCCCAGGCAGTCCAGGCGAAGAACGCCGTCAGGCGCCTGAGGGCGACCGGATCGGTGATCGCCTTGGGGCGCAGGCCGTGATCGGACTTCGGGTCGGAGAAGTAGCGCGAGTAGTAGGGCACCAGCCGCCGGAAGGCCTCGGCCTGGGAGGCGGTGAGCGTCAGGGTCTTCGACTTCCCGTCGTAACGGTTCGTGCGAAACTCGGTGCGAGCTGTCGGGCCGGCGATGTCCGCTTCCCGACGGAGGTAGTCCGCGGTGAAGTCGGGGCCCAGGTAGGCGCCGTGGCCGAAGGCGGAGCCGTACTCCATCAGGCCGTTGTGGAGGAAGACCTGCTGGCCTTTGCTGATGTCCGTGCTCGTGAAGAGCACCTGGCCGGCGGGATCGACGACCTTTGCAGGGACCGGCGGCTTGGCCTCATAAGTTCGGTAGGCGAGCAGCCCGAGGATGAAGAATCCGAAGAGGACGACCAGGGCCGTGGCTTGGACCCAGCCCTTGCTGACGAGTAGCTCCCGCCGCTTTGAACCCTCCACGACCAGCCTCCAATCGAGTTGCCGCCCCGCGCCCGGCGGCTCAGTCGGGACGTTCCTACCAGATTTCTCGGAGCCACCCGGACGCTGCCCGAGTTCAAGCACCTTGGGCGAGGGCCGGGGTAGCGTTAGACCAATGCTCAAACCGTTGACCCACGCCGAAGTAGTCCGCGTCCTCGATCACTGGCAGGGGCAGAGCGTCGCCGTACGCGTCGTCCGATGATGACGATTTGATCGCCGTCTTTCAGGGCGAGCTCGGACCGTGCAGCCAAGCCAAGCAACCGGCTCTCTTCTGGCCCCTACTTGGCGCCTCGCACGGCGCCGAGACGCCTGGTCTCTATCTGCATCAAGAGGTCCTTCAGGACGCCTTCGTGCACACCGGCGGGAGGGTCATCGAGCCGTCTGGCGTTGCGCTTCCCCCGCCTCCGCCGGCTGTTCGCGCGATCGACGTGCGATTGATAAATCACGTCGGATCGCCGCCCACGCCCGGCCACGCCCAGCTGTAGCGGCCGGCGAAGTCCGGCTGAGCCAAGCTCCGGGGCCATCCCGGCGCCGGAGCGAATGGACCGTGCACGGCAATCAGCACTTCTCAGCGGAGGGGGTGGGATTCGAACCCACGGTGGACGAAACCGCCCACAACGGTTTTCGAGATCTTTGCGACGATCACGTTGAACATCTCGACCGGCCACTTAGCTCTGGAGCCGAGCGCCCGTTCTGTCTAGCGAGCCGTGATCGGTGGCTCGGGCGTGTCCCTGGAGGCACAGATCCCGACCGGTCAGCGCTCTCGCCGGGATCAGCGACGCGCGGCGCACCGCCACCCTGGGTTCGCCTGCGCCTTCTTCACTGGGCGAGCTGCGCGGCGCGTCCCGCGCAGTCGTAGAGCGTTGCGGGGTGGGCGGGGCTGTCCCAAGGGGGCGCCGCGAAGTCCGGGCCTTCCCACCAGGCGTCGGGGACCTGAGGGCACGCCCGTTTGGCGGCGGAGGTGGCGGAGTTCACCCCGATGCCCGGGAAGACCCCGCCGAGCATCACGTAGCGCGCGTCGCCTCGAGCCACGAGACGGGCCAGCCCGCCCGCGTCGAGGGCGGGATCGTTGCCGTTGAAGCCTCCAGTGGGGCTCGCCCGCACACCGTCCAGGATCAGCGGTGCGGCCATCCGCGAGGTGCGGGTGAGCAGTTGGAACCGCTGCGGTGCGTGATGCGAGACTAGGAAGCGTTCGAGGCTCTCGACCGCTGCGGAGGCCTGTGGCCGCTGCGGCGACTCCCCGGCGACCTGGTGGTCGAACCTGCCGACCGCCGGGAAGGTGCCGCTGGCGGGCCCGTCCCATACGAGCTTGGTGAACGCTGCGGGGGCGACCAGTAACAGCGCGGCGGCGGCGACCACGGCCGACGGCGCCCAGCGCCGGACCAAGAGGGCGATCCCCACCGTCACAGCCGCCAGCGCCAGCAACGCCGGGACCCACCAGCTCAGATAGTGGTCACGGCGCAGCAGGACCACCTGTACGACCGCGGTGGCGGCGATCGCCAGGGCCGGCAGGATCGCCGGCCGGCGGCCCGAGCGGGCCAGGCGACTCATCTGCACGGTCCCAACCCCGAAGAGCGCTGCTGCCCCTGGCGCGAGGGCCGACACGTAGTACGGGTGCACGATCCCGGTTGACAGGCCCCGCACGACGACCTCGATGAGGGTCCACCCTCCGAGGATGATCAGCGCGGCCAGACGGGAATCGCGGCGGCGCCGCACCGACAGGCCCGCCG
>JBPCRR010000015.1:0-2770 GCA_050996645.1 Acidimicrobiales bacterium
GGCGCGACCGCGAGTCGTCGAGGTCGTCGGCGACGTCGTCCGACACCCCGCGGCGGCCTGGACCGAGACCGTCCACGCCCTGCTACGGCATCTCTTCGACGAAGGGCTTCCCGTCCCCGAGCCCCTCGGCATCAAGGCGGGTGTGGAGATGGTCCGATTCATCCCCGGTGACGCCGGCGAGAAGGCGTGGCCCCATCAGACGTCGATCGCTGGTGTTCGGTCAGCCGGGCAACTCTCAGGGCCGTGCACGATGCCACTGCCTCTTGGGTCCCACCGAACAATGCCCAGTGGGCTGTCCCTGCCGTGACCGAGCCCGGGACGGTCATCTGTCACGGAGACCCCAAACCCCCCAACATGGTGTGGCAGCAGCACCACGCGGTCGGGCTCATCGACTGGGAGGACGCCCGCCCGGCGCAGCGGATCAGCGATGTCGCCTACGCCATGACGTGGATCAGTCCGTTCTTCGAAGAGGACGCCGTTCTTCGACGGCGAGGGCTGCCGGCAGACGTCGACGTCATGGGCCGCGCTGAGGCGTTCCTGCGCAGGTACGGCTGGTCCGAGCCCCTCGACATCCTCGCCGCCGTAACCGCCCGTCGGCAGGAAGCGATCAAAGAAGTGGTCTACCTCGGTGCTCAAGGCATCGAGCCAAGCGCCACCTGGGTCGCCGAAGGATGGCCCAAACGCTGGCTGGAGGCGATGAACGCCCACAAACACAACCAAGGCTTAGATACGCCTCACCGCTTCGAGCCGCACCCGCGGCCGGTTGGCTAGCGGTATGTCGTCCGGCAGCCCAAGCGAGGATCCGCCGCCAGCCGCCCGTTACGACGGGTACGCCGACTGGTATGACGAGTGGGCCAGCACCGGCCTCACCGCCGCAGCTGAGGCTCTTGGGGAACTGCTTCCAGAGGGCAACGGGCTGGCGGTTGATGTCGGCTGCGGCACTGGCCGCACCGCCGAGCTGCTTCGACACCACGGGTACCGCCCGCTTGGCGTCGACGTCAGCGCCGACCAGTTGCGCGTCGCCCGGGCCAGGCTCCCGGTGCTGCGCGGTGAGGGGGGTGCCCTGCCGTTGCCCGACGGTTCCGCGCAGCTGGTGGTCGCGTCGTTGATCTCCACTGACGTCGAGGACTACGCCGGCGTCGTAGCCGAGGCCATGAGGGTCCTCGCGTCGGGTGGCTCTTTCGTCCATCTCGGCGTGCACCCCTGCTTCAGACACCCGTTCGCGGAGGCCCGTTCCGATGGGCTGCTACCCCATCCCGGCTACCCAGACGCCGGTTGGGCCGCGGTCACTCCATGGACCGGCGACACGGTTCGCGCCCGGGTCGGGGTCCATCACCTCCCGCTCCAAGACCTGCTCACCGCGTTGCTAGAACCCCGATGCACGGCGGAGCAGGTCATCGAAGGCGGCGACTACTGCGGAGTCCCCTGGCTTCTTGGCGTGCGCCTGCGACGAATTCCTTGACCCAGAGCATCCTCGGCGTTCATCTGACTCCCAGGAAGCGGCCCACCGTGGACACCACCATGAGATTTGACACGCAGGTGGACAGGGTTTTGAGATTCGGACAAGGCTTTTGAGATCCGACAGCAGCGGGGTGTGTAGGTTCGCGCGGTTCCTGACACCGGCGCGAGCCGCTGTCCTGCGATGCAACAGGTTGGTGAGAGACGAACCGCCTCACCAACTTGTCCAAATCCTCAGCGCTGAGGCCGTGTCGTGCGCCCACAAGCAACTGCCAAAGGCCTGCGCTACTCGTTCCGCGAAGGCAATCCTCGTGCGGGACTCGGTCGACCGTGAGGCCAACAGTCCCAGGCGGCTGTCTATTGAGCGAACCACCCTCCCGGCGACGGCTGACTCGGCGGCTCGTCCGGCGAGGGCTCCGCTTCCCAGGGCCACAGCTCCCTCACCCGGGATGCGGCCTCAATGATCGGGTCTGCTGAGATCTCGGTCCGGGTCTCGCCGATGCCCCAGTCGGTCCAACTGACGACGAAGACGAGCTTGCCCGGCGGAGGGATGGGCGACAGGAAGTGCCGAGAGTCCATCCGCCTCGAACCACCGCCACCGCCGGCGGGCATTAGCACGGGCTCGTCGTCAGGGGCGTCGAACGGTGGGCGACGGTGCAACGTGCTCGCCCGGCGACCGTCGGACAGCTCAACACCGAGGAGGAACGCTCCCGCCCCGCGCTCCATGGGCCCGTGCATGGGCATGCTGAACGCCCGGCCGGAGCCGCGGCGCCGGGTGACTGCGGCGATGTCGAGACTGACTCCGTGGCGGAACACCTGCGCACTCGGCAGCAGCACGGCCGTGTCATCCGAGCGGGCGAGCACAAGCCCGAGCGGCACCGTCACGGGGACCTCGTTGTCCGGCGCCTGAGAACGGCGCATCAGCCGCTGCAGCTGCTCCTGGTCAGGCGCAGGCCCTTGGGGTCCGCTGGAATGCCACATGCCCCTCAGCATCGCGCAGAGCGCAGCCCCTGCGCGACTACGACCCTTAGCCTTCTCGGCGGACAACTTCGTTGAGCTGACGCCACACCGATGATAACTTCGCGCGCCGACGTCATCTTCACCACGGACTTGCGGCCACCGACGAAGTGTAGGAACTCATCGGAGTTGACATCGCCGCAGGGCCATGACCTGCCCGTTCTCACCGAGGCGGCACAGCCCGCGTCTCATCAACTTGTCCAGTTCCTAGGATTGGACCTCCCCCAGGCGATCGCGACACGAACCGTGGCCTTCTCCGATCTGATCTGGCTGCGATCTCCCAGGGGAGCCGCCA
>JBPCRR010000042.1:0-4853 GCA_050996645.1 Acidimicrobiales bacterium
AGGTGGGGGTGCCAGCCAGCGTCCCGGCGTTGCCTGCGGCCAAGGCCCTCACCTGGCGCGTGGCCGGCTTCGTCGCCGCGTTCTTGGCCGTTCTCGCGCTCGCCGCCGGCGGGATCGGCTGGTACGCGAGGGCCGGGTACTTCGTCGGCCTGCACGGCAACCAGCTCGTCATCTACCAAGGGCGGCCCGGCGGCGTGCTGTGGATCGGGCCGACGGTGGCGCGCAACACCGGGGTGAGCACCGTCGAGGTGGAGAGCCGCCACCTCGACGAGCTGCACGCCGGCAAGACCGAGGCCAGCTTGGGCCAGGCGCAGCGTTACGTCGACAACCTGAGACGGGAGTACGCCACTTCCCAGGCGGGCGGCGTGACCATCGGGCCGGCCACGACCGCGCCCGGAGCCACCACGCCCGGAGCCACCACGCCCGGAGCCACGACCGCCCCTGGGGGCGCCACCATCGCGCCGCCCACCACAAGATGAACGCCGCCGCGGTACCTGCGCGGCCCGCCCGCCGGCGCACCGAGCTGGGTCTGATAGTCCTGGCGGTGATACTCACCGGCGGGCTGTACGCGCTGGCCGGCTTCGGCAAGGCGGACTCCCTGCCGGCGAACATCGGCCCGTTTTTGGGGGTGATCCTCGGCCTTCTGCTGATTGCGCACCTGGCCATGCGCCGCTTCGCTCCCAATGCGGACCCGATCCTGCTACCGACCGCAGGGCTGCTCAACGGAATCGGCTACGTGTTCATCGCCCGGTTGTCCAACCACCAGGCGGGGCTGCAGGCGGTGTGGACCGGGATCGGCATCGCCGCGTTCATCGCGACCCTCGCGATTGTCAGGCGGGCGCGGGACCTCGAGCGCTCCCGGTACACCTTCGCCGTGCTCGGCATCGGGGCGCTGCTGCTGCCGCTCGTCCCGCATCTCGGCCGCAACATCAACGGAGCCAGGCTGTGGATCCGCCTAGGGCCTTTGAACTTCCAGCCGGGGGAGCTGGCCAAGCTGGCGCTCGCGATCTTCTTCGCGTCGGTCATGGTCGAGCGCGCCGAGCTGCTGACCCACGGCACCCGACGGCTTGGGCGCTTCTTGGTCCTCGACCCCAAGTACCTCGCTCCGATCCTGCTTGCCTGGGGGCTGTCTCTGATGATCTTCCTGGCGGAAAACGACCTGGGATCGTCGTTCCTCTTCTTCACGCTGTTCATCGCGATGCTGTGGGTTGCGACGGGCCGGACGTACTACCTCGGCCTCGGCGCAGGCCTGTTCGGAGTGGGGGCTTTCTTCTCGCTCAGGGTCATCGGCCACGCCCGCAGCCGGGTCCAGGCGTGGCTCGACCCGTGGTCCCACGCCAACGGCAGCGGCTACCAGATCATCCAGGGCTGGTACGCGATCGCCGCCGGCGGTGTGTACGGCGAGGGGCCAGGGCAGTCCAACGCCTCCGTGATCCCAGAGGCGTCCACCGACTTCGTCTTCGCCGTCATCGCTGACGAGCTCGGCCTGATCGGCGCGGCGGCGCTGCTCATGGGCTTCCTGTTGATGGTGGGCTCGGGCCTGCGGATCGCGCTGCGTTACGACAGACCCTTCGAGAAGCTGCTGGCCACGGGGCTGTCGGTGGTGCTCGGCGTGCAGGCCTTCGTCATCGTCGGCGGGATCACTCGGCTGATCCCCCTCACCGGGATCACCCTGCCGTTCGTCTCCTACGGAGGCTCGTCGCTGATCGCCAATTACATCCTGTTGGCGATACTGCTGCGGATCTCCCATGACACCGAGACCCCGCCGGTACCGCCGGGCGATCTGACGGTGGCGGCATGAACCGCCAGATCCGACTCGCGGGCGCCGGGGTCATGGCGCTGTTCCTGGCGCTTTTCCTCCAGCTCAACTACCTCCAGGTCGTGAGGGCGAGCTCGCTCAACCACGATCCCCGAAACGGTCGTGCTGTGGTGAAAGAGTTCGACGCGAAGCGGGGCGACCTCGTCTCCGCAGACGGTGTGACGTTGGCGCATTCGGTGCCAAGCAACGACAAGTTCAAATACCTCAGGCAATACCCGCAAGGCCCGCTGTTCGCCGACGTGACGGGGTTCTTCTCCTTCACCTACGGCGCAGATGGCGCCGAGCGGACCTACGACACCACCCTCACGGGCGTCAACGCCAAGCTCCAGCTGCCCACCAACCTGTCGGACCTGCGAAAGCTCCTGGCAGACAGCGACAAGAGCCAAAGCGTCACGTTGACCCTCTCCTCCAAGCTCCAGGCGGTGGCCGCCGACCAACTGAGGGGCCGGGTCGGCTCGGTGGTGGCCATCAATCCTCAGACCGGCGCGATCCTCGCCCTCTATTCCAACCCCACCTACGACCCCAACCAGCTGTCTGCGCACAACCAGCAGCAGGTCCAGGCCGCGTACAAGGCTCTTGGCGCAGCTCCCGGCAACCCCCTGTCGCCGGGCGCCTACCGCAACAGGTGGTTCCCCGGCTCCACCTTCAAGATCATCACCGCGTCGTCGGTCTACGACCACGCCCCGTCCCTCGCGACCAAGGATTACCCGGTCAACCAGGCGCTCAGCCTGCCCGACACGAACCTCCAACTCCACAACTTCGGCGGCGAGACCTGCGGGGGCTTGCTGCCACAGATGTTCACGATCTCGTGCAACACCGGGTTCGCAGCCGTGGGCCTCGACCTCGGCGCCGGCAACCTCTATGACGAGGCGCACTCCTTCGGCTTCGATCGGATCCCCCCGGTCGACCTGCCCGCGGCGGCCCAGTCGGCCTTCCCGCCGCCGTCGGCTTTCGTTCGCGACAGGCCCGGCGTGGCCTACTCGGCGATCGGCCAGCAAAACGTGCAGGCCACGCCCCTGCAGATGGCCCTCGTGGCAAGCGCCATCGCCGACGGCGGCACGGTCATGGTCCCCCACGTCATCGACCACGTGACCGACTCGCAGGGCAACGTGGTCGCCACCTACCAGCCGAAGCCGTGGCTGAACACCACCTCCTCCGCGACCGCGGCCGCACTGACACAGCTCATGATGTCTGTGGTGGCCGATCCCCGCGGCACGGGAGCCGCGGCTCGCATCTCCGGGGTGTCGGTGGCCGCCAAGACCGGCACCGCCCAGACCGGCACCGGCAAGATCGACGCTTGGTTCGCCGCCTTCGCGCCCGTGCCCAACCCGTCGATCGCGGTGGCGGTCGTGGTGCCCGATCAACCCTCCGGCGACGAGTACCAGGGCGGCACGATCGCCGCTCCCATCGCAAAGGCAGTCATCCAGGCCTACCTGGCGAGCCTGCCGCCCGGCTCGGTCTCGCCTTCCTCGCCCACCACGGTCCCCCGAAGCCCCGCTCCAGTCCAGCAGCCACCAGCTCCCACCGTGCCGACGCTCCCCGCTGCGACTGTCCCTCCCGCCAATTCGAACACGACCGTCACTTTCCCAACCCCGCCCACCGCTTAGGCTCGGATCTGAATGGCAGAGCAGCAGGTCTTCAGCGACCGCTACGAACTCGTCCGTCACATCGCCCGCGGCGGGATGGCCCAGGTCTACCTGGCCAAGGACCTCCAGCTCGACCGCCACGTCGCGCTCAAAGTGCTCTTCCCGGAGTTGTCGGTGGACCGATCGTTCGTCGAGCGCTTCCGGCGCGAAGCCCAGGCCGCCGCAAGCCTCTCCCACCCGAACATCGTGTCGGTCTACGACTGGGGTCAGGGTGAGCGGACGTACTTCATCGTGATGGAGTACATCGATGGCCACACCTTGTCGTCGCTCATCCGCCAAGGCCCCTTCGACGCTGACCGCGCGGCGGTCATCGGCTCCGAAGTCGCCGCGGCGTTGCAGTTCGCCCACGGCAAGGGGGTCATCCACCGCGACGTCAAGCCTGGCAACGTGCTGCTCGACCGCGCCGGCCAGGTGAAGGTGACCGACTTTGGCATCGCTCGCGCCGTTGGCGCCAAGGAGGGCCTGACCCAGACCGGCTCGGTCATGGGGACGGCCACCTACTTCTCGCCTGAGCAGGCGCAGGGCTTCGCTGTCGACGCCCGCAGCGACGTGTACTCCCTCGGGATCGTGCTCTACGAGATGGTCGTCGGCAAGCCCCCCTTCGCCGGCGACAACCCGGTGTCGATCGCCTACAAGCACGTGCGCGAGGAACCGGTCGCACCTCGGGTCGCCAACCCCGCCGTCCCCCCAGCGTTCGACTC
Organism: Acidimicrobiales bacterium; assembly: GCA_050996645.1. Classification (GTDB taxonomy): domain Bacteria; phylum Actinomycetota; class Acidimicrobiia; order Acidimicrobiales; family Palsa-688; genus JBPCRR01. The sequence continues at coordinate 4,167 of JBPCRR010000042.1, forward strand.
GATCGTCATGAAGGCAATGGCAAAGGACGCGGGCGAAAGGTACCCAACCGCCGGCGAGCTGCGCGACGACCTGCTCCGGTTCCATCACGGCGAAGCGGTCACCGCCGGATACGCGGCGACCACCGTCGTTGCGCCGGCGGTGAACCCCACCCGCGCGCAGCCGCGCACCGCCGCCACGGTGGACACCTACGAGCGGCGTTCCTACACAGGGCTCGTGGTGGCTCTGGTGGTGCTGTTGTTGGCGGTGCTCGGCGCCCTGGCTTTCTTCCTTACACGGTCAAACGCCAAGACCCTCTCCATCCCGAGCGACTTGGTCGGAAAGCCGGTCGCGGCGGCACAGACGGAGCTGACTTCCCGCGGGTTCACCAACGTGGCGACCACGCACGCGCCGAGCGACCAGGTCGCTCAGGGCCTGGTCATCAGCACCAATCCTCCGGTCGGGACGTCGGTCAAGACCAACGCCGCAGTCACCTTGGTGGTCAGCACCGGCGCCGCCGCCGTGACGGTGCCCAACGTGGTCAACCAGGACCAACAGAGCGCCACCAACACACTGGCGAGCTCGGGTTTCAATGGCACCGTCACAACGGCAAGCTCCGACCAGGTCGCTCAGGGCCTCGTCATCAGCACCAATCCCCCAGCGGGCACCAGCGCCGCGAAGGGCTCGACGGTCGCGATCGTGGTGTCGAC
>JBPCRR010000146.1:0-3279 GCA_050996645.1 Acidimicrobiales bacterium
GGGGCGGGCCAGACCGGGGCGGGCCAGACCGGGGCGGGCCAGGGCCGGGTCAGGTCAGCCCGACGGCCCACGGGGACCCCCAACCGTGGAGGCCGCCGGCGGGTCGACACTGACCGCACCCACGAAACCGTCCGTGGTCACCGGGACCACTTCGACGTCGAGGCCGCTGTGGGGTGCGACGACCATCATCCCCTTGCCTAGGTAGATGGCGGTGTGGTCGATGAAGGTCGGGTCGGTGGGGTCGTTGGCCCAGAACAGCAGGTCGCCGGGTTGCGCGGCGGCCAGGGTGAGGTGTGGCCCGGTGAGGTATTGCTGTGCCGCGGTGCGAGGCATCGAGATCCCCGCCTGGGCGAACGACCACGCCACCAGGCCCGAGCAGTCGAACGCGCTCGGTCCGCTCGCCCCCCATACGTAGGGCATCCCCACCCTGGACAAGGCGGCGGTCAGGATCGTGGAGACCCGGCCGGGACTCAGGTACTGGTTGGCCGACGAGCCGAGCAGGAGCCCGGGATGGAGCAGTTCGACGTCCGCCCCAGGCAGCGCCCGCCGCAGGATGCCTTGGAGGGTCGTCGGGTCCATCTGGGGCGCCGACACCACCAACCCGCTGTTCGGGGTCAGCCCGAGCAGCGCGGAGTAGTCGTGGCTCACGACCAGGTCGACGCCCGGGAGTCCGAGCGAGGCGAACGCCCCAAGCCAGCCTTCGGTCGGCGACCGACCGCCGGCGGGGACGATGGCCATATTCGACCCCAGCGCCAGTGCACGGTCCTTAGCCATCTCGAAGGAGGAGACCAGCGACCCCGCCTCGGCGTACCGCCAAAGGCGGTCCTCCGTCGCGCTCTTGGCCGGCGTGAAGGCTCGGAATGTGCCAGGGTCGACTCCGAAGGTCACCGCCGGCGCTCCGCCGAGGTGCAGCGTCGCAGTGTCCACCGCTTCAAGCGCCGCCAGGCCCTTGGTGTGCGCGAGGGTCTGCTTCTGCGCCTCCGTGAGGCTGGCTGGCAACCTCACGATGGCGTCGGCTTCCCGCAGTTGGCCGAGCGCTGCGACAGGGGGGAGGTTCTGGCTCGGCACGGGCAGCCTCGGCGAGGTGAACCCGGCCGGAAGGCTGGCGCTGCCAGCACCGGTGCCTGACGCGTTGACCGAGACCCCGGTCGTGAGGTCGACTGTCGTCGAGGTGGCGGGACCCGGAGCGGCCAGGGCTCCGAGCGGCTCCGGGGTCCGAACGCGCAGGGAAGCGGCCGCGGCGTGGCCCTGCTGGCCCACCACCAGGCCGACCACCCCAGCGGCGGCGAGGGCGGCGACGGCCGCGGCCAACGCCTTGTGAGGCCGTGATAACACCGTTTGCCAGGCTAGACGCCCGGGGCCCGCCACGGGAAGTTTCATCCCTGGGGTGAGATCTTGCCCCGAGCCCGGATCGGACCGGAGACGCCCTGATGATCCGGGATCGAGAACCGCCAAGGAAACTCGCTCGCCTTCGAAAGGCCGATGCGCCCGCTTACCGCGGGCGCATCGGGCGCGGCGGCGCCGTCGTCGGCCAGCCAGATCCCTCCGCCTCCCGTCGTCAAGTCCACGCCGTCGAAGCCGGTGTCGATCCCGAGCGCTCGGCACAGACGGGCGGGGCCCCTGCACAGGTCGCGATCGCTCACTGGACGCGCCAACCTCATGGCCTCCAGCCCGGCGACCGGCTCGAGGGCCCGAAGCAGCACTGCCTGAGCTTCCCCGACCGAGCCGGCAACGACGTTCGCGCAGTAGTGCATGCCGTAGGTGAAGTACACGTACAGCAGGCCGGGAGCGCCGAACATCGTGGAATTGCGGGCCGTCCTGCCCCGGAAGGCGTGGCTGGCGGGATCCTGCTCGCCCCGGTACGCCTCCACCTCCACGATCCTGCCGGCGCGCCCGTCGGCGGTCACCACGAGCTTGCCGAGAAGCTCGGGCGCCAACTCGAGGGCGTCGCGGCGGTAGAACCGGCGGGTGAGGCGCCGGCCGAGGCGCGCTCGAGAACCCAGGGGGGCCCGCTCCGCGGTCCTCGGCGCGGGCCGGTCAGGCATCGCTCAAGCGAGTCGCCTCCGTCTCCAGGTGCGCGGCGAAGCGGCTGAGCTGTGCCCTGACCGGCGCGGGTCCGGCTCCTCCCGGGGTGCTGCGGCGACTCACCGCCACCCCTGGCTCCAGGAGCGCGACGGCCTCCCCACCGAGGGCGGGATGCGCGTCGACCAGCTCCGCCAGGGGGACCCGCCGTTCGAGCGAGTCCCGTACGAGGCCGCCCACCACCTCGTGGGCCTGGCGAAACGGCATCCCCCGCTCGACCAGCCACTCCGCCAGGTCCACGGCGGCCACCGTGGGGGTATCCGCGGCCGCCCGCATGCGCTCGGTCTCGAACCTCACTGCGTCGAGCAGCCCCGCTAGCGCCACGAGACCGAGGGACACCTGGTCCAGCGCATCGAACAGCGGCTCCTTGTCCTCTTGAAGGTCGCGGTTGTAAGCCAGCGGGAGCCCCTTCAAGGTGGCGAGAAAGCCGGTGAGGTGGCCGATCACCCGCCCGGCCTTGCCCCTCGCCAGCTCGGCTATGTCGGGGTTCTTCTTCTGGGGGAGTATCGAGCTACCTGTCGAGTAGGCGTCGGGGAGGGAGACGAACCCGAACTCCTCGCTCGACCACAGCACGATCTCCTCCCCCAGTCGGGACAGGTGGACGCCGAGCATCGCCAGGTCGAAGAGGGCCTCTGCGACGAAGTCTCGATCGGACACCGCGTCGAGAGAGTTGTCGAAGCGCGCTGCGAAGCCGAGGTCGGCGGCCACGGCGTCGGGGTCGAGGGGAAGTGACGACCCGGCCAGGGCTCCCGCCCCGAGCGGTGACACGTCGAGGCGTCGCCGGGTGTCGATCAGGCGGTCGATGTCTCGGGCGAGGGCCCAGCCGTGGGCCATCAGGTGGTGCGCAAGCAGGACCGGTTGCGCCCGCTGAAGGTGGGTGTAACCGGGCAGGTAGGCGTCCTCGGCTGCGCGCGCTCGCCGCAGCAGCGCCCGCTGGAGCTCCAGGACCTTCCCGGCCACGCCGGTGAGCTCGCGCTTCGCGAACAGCCTCAGGTCGGTCGCCACCTGGTCGTTGCGGCTGCGGCCGGTGTGGAGTCGTGCGCCGACGTCGCCGGCGATCTCGGTGACGCGACGCTCGATCACTGTGTGGATGTCCTCGTCCCCGGGGTGGAAGCTCAGTGAGGACGACGCCAGCTCTTCTTCAACCCGGTCCAGGGCGGCGGCGAGGATGGCCGCGTCCTCGGGCGGGATCAGGCC
>JBPCRR010000165.1:0-5239 GCA_050996645.1 Acidimicrobiales bacterium
CCAGGGCGGCCGTCGCGGCGCGAGCGGTCCGCACCGGGCTCGCAACGTTGAGCGCGAACGTCTCATCGAACGCAGACGCGCAGCGGTCGTCAGGGATGTCGGCAAGCGAGGTGTAGAAGTCGAACACCCCAACGAAGGTGACCGCGGCGTCGACGCGCCCCCAACGGCTGAGCGCCTCGGCCACCAGGATCTTGTTGTCGCCGGCGGTGGTGGCGTCGCCGGCGAGGGCCACCAGCTGTGACCCGAGGCCACCCAGGGCGGCCACCTTCGTCGGGTCGCGATCGAGCACCGCGACGCGGGCACCGTGGCCCAAGAAGGCCTCCACCGCGCCACGCCCGATTCCCGAGCCAGCGCCTGTGCAGACGACCACCTGCCCCTCGAGCAGCGCAGCGCCTGATTGCGGTGTCGGGATCGGAGCGGTCACAGGAAGACCGCGAGGTTCTGGGTTTGCAGCACCGCCTCGTCGATGGTGATGTCACGGCGGGCCAGGCGCCACGCGCCATCGACGCGGCGCAGGGTGTCGGATCTCCACGCCGAGACGATGTCGGCTGGTCGGCGGTCGCCCCTGCTGCGGAACAGCAGCACGCAGCTGGTTACCTCCAACGCCGCATCATCCAACGCGGCGTCGCCGGCACCCGCGGCGCAGATATTGGTAACGAAGCGCCGTGTGCGCGAGGGCGGGTCCTCGGTCCAGGCGTGGTCGCCGAGGAGGCGTTCGACCCTGAGTCCCAAGGAGTAACGGTCCTCGTTGAAGTGGTCCATGGTGGTGGGCGGCGCAGAGGTGTCGTCGCGGTTGCGGGTCACCGTGACCGGCATCCGGTAGGACACGTCGTCGGCGAGCAGGCCGAGCCAGTCCCGGTATCGGTGCGAGTCGAGGAGCCCCGCCTCGTGGAACAGCCACTGGCTTGCCTGGTGATGCAACAGCGCGTCCGCGACAGCGGGGTGGGTGGCGGCCAGGTCCACGAGAGAGAGGCCGCTAATGGACGGATTGGGGCTCACGTCGCAGAGGCGGGATCGAGGCAGGCAGCCCACCGCCGGAGCAGCGCGCGCTGGTTGTGCTCGCCGTAGCCGACGAAGGCCCGCCCTGGAGCGGGCCAGCTGTCGAGGGGCGGGGCGAGCCCTTCGCCGCGCGCCCCGAGCCCCATGCTCAAGTCGAGTGGGGTGCGCGAGGAGAGCCAGCCTTTGGAAACGGCGGTGATCGAGGTCCAGTTCTCGACATCGTCCTGTTCGAACATGCCGGAGGTCCCAAACGACATGAGGTAGGCGCGATAGGAGTCGTCCTTGAATGTGTCGGGGGCGTTGCGGTCCACGAGGAACCAGGACAGCGCTTCGGTCCGGGTGGGGGAGAGGGGCTGCCACTGCCGCAGCGAGATAAACGGCGCCACCCGCCCGCCAGCGTCGACTCGAGGCCAGTTGTGGACGAGGCTGAGGTTGGGAAAGAGGGTGGACGCCGAGACCATGAAGCCGGCTTCTCCGACCAGCGCGCGCTGGCGCGGGGTCCAGGTGTCGTTCATCCGCTCAATCATCTGGGGCGGGTAGCCGATGTGAGCGAGGTTGGCGCCGAAGTCGGCGGTGGGCAGCTTGTAGGTAGTGCCCGAGCCCGCCCCGGCGGTGTAGAGGGCTCCCTCTTTGCGCTTGCTGGCTCTAGGTTCGGAGAACAGGCCGATCTCCACGACGCTGGCGTGGGTGTGGGGGGTGTGATAGGAGTCGCCGGCGAAGTTCTCGGCGCCAATCTTCCAGTTGCACTCGATCTGCCAGCGCTGAGGCCCGCGGACCTCCACGCCCTCGGGGCTCTGGTGGACATAGAAGTCGAGAAAGAACCCGTAGTCGCCGATGAACTCCTCCAGCGGGCAGCTCGGCTCTTCGAGGCAGGCGAAGATCAGGCCGCGGTAGGAGGAGACGCGGGCGGGGCTGGCGAGTCGGGTCTCGCTGCGGGGGAAGCCGGCCTCGCCTCCGTAGGCCTCCTGGTGGAACGGGAGCCCAACCAGTTGGCCGTCGTTGCGGTAGGTCCACGCGTGGTATGGGCACCGGAAAAATGTGGAGTTGCCGGCCTCGGCCCGGCAGACCTGCATGCCGCGGTGGCGGCACTGGTTCAACAACACGTGGACGGCGCCATCGTCCGATCGGGTGACGATGAAGGAGTCTTCGAGAATCCGGCGGGTGACGAAGTCGCCGGGGTTGGGGATCTCGGACTCATGCGCCAGGTACTGCCAGCTGCGCGGGAACAACATCGAGGCCTCGGCGGCGAAGAGGTCAGCGTCGCTGTAGGCGCCGGCGGGCACAACGCCGTTGGCGACCGCCTCTCCCAGACCCTTCACGCAGGCGACAGTACAGTCGCCGCCAGCACGACAGGGCTTCCAAGGGAGGGGAGGAGCACGGTGGTCGAGCGGGAGTTCGTAGCGCTGCCGAGCCCCTCTGCGGCGCGGGCGGGCGCAGGTGGGCACCCCTGCCAGGGCCTGTACTGGACCCCGGGGCGAGGACCGAGGCCCTCGGTGGCGCTCGTCGCGTCGCACTACAACGTCGACTTCTCCGAGCACTACCTGGCGCCTTACGTGGCCGAGCGGGGCGTGGGATTCCTCGGCTGGAACACCCGCTTTCGCGGCCAGGAGCCTTACTTCCTACTCGATCATGCGCTGGTGGACGTCGGGGTGGGTGTGCGGTGGCTGCGGGAGGAAGCCGGCGTGGAGGCGGTGGTGTTGCTTGGCAACTCCGGCGGTGGTTCGCTCATGGCCGCGTACCAGTCCCAGGCCAGCGAGCCCAACGTGGTCGCAGCGCCCGGCCTGGCGCCGGCAACCGGCCCCGAGGACCTCGAAGCCGCCGACGGCTTCGTGTCCCTCGCGGCGCACCGCGGCCGGCCGGATGTGCTCACCGACTGGATGGACGCGGCGGTCACCGATGAGTCCGATCCCCTGACGACCGATCCCGAGCTCGACCTGTGGAACCCGGCCAACGGTCCCCCCTACTTGGCGCCCTTCGTCGAGCGCTACCGCGCGGCTCAGGTCGCGCGCAATGACCGGATCAGCGCGTGGGCGCGATCTGAGCTCGAGCGCCTGGCCGCCGGTGGGGGCAGCGACAGGCTGTTCGCGCTTTGCCGCACCTGGGCCGACCCACGAATGGTGGACCCCTCGCTGGATCCATCGAGACGCAAAGCCAACTGGTGCTATCTGGGCGACCCCAGGCGGGCCAACCGGGGGGTGTGGGGGCTCGGCGCGTCGTCCACGCTGCGGACCTGGCTGTCGATGTGGAGCCTGTCCGACTCGCAGTGCCGGGGAGAGCCGCATCTGGCCCGGCTGTCGGTGCCCTCGCTGGTGATCGACGCCGACGCGGACGCCGGGATCTTCCCGGGCGACACCCAGGCCATCTTCGACGCGATCGCGGCAACCGACAAGCAGCGAACGACCCTCGCCGGCGACCACTACTTCCAGAAGCCCGCCGGCGCCCGCGACAAGGTGGCCGACGCGCTCGCCGAGTGGGTGCTGGCGCGCTTCGGGTTGCCTCGGCCTGGCTAGTCCTGGTCGATCCGGCCGCGCATGTCGGCGTTGGGAGGGGCCTCCTCCACGAGCTTGGTGACCACCTCGCCGAGCTCCGCCGGGTCCCAGCGCGCCCCGCGGTCCACCTCAGGCCCCGCATGCCAGCCCATAGCGACGCTTATGCGGCCACCCGCGACGTTGAATACCCGCCCGGTCACGTGGCGGGCCTCGGAGCTGGCGAGCCACACCACCAGGGGGGCCACGTTGTCGGGTGCGAACTCGTCGAAGGATCCCGCACCGGCTTCCGACGCCCGCTCAGCCGTCCTGTCCGCTGCCCTCTGGCCCATGCCGAGGTTGGCTGTCATGCGGGTGAGCGCACCGGGCGCGATGGCGTTGACGGTGATCCCGTATCGGGCCAGCTCCTTGGCGGTGATCACGGTGAAGGCGGCAATCCCTGCCTTGGCGGCCCCGTAGTTGGATTGGCCGGGGTTGCCGTAGATGCCCGAGGAGCTGCTGGTGTTGATCAGCCGCCCGTCGACGTCCTCGCCGGCTTTGGAGCGCTCGCGCCAGTGCCGGGCTGCCCAGTGGCTCGGGGCGTAGGTCCCCCGGAGATGCACCCGGATCACCGCGTCCCATTCCTCGGGGGTCATGTTGACGAGCATGCGGTCGCGCAGGATGCCGGCGTTGTTGACCAGGACGTCGAGGCGCCCGAAAGTCTCGATCGCGCGGTCGACCATGCGCTTCGCCCCATCGAAGTCCGAGACGTCCTCTCCATCAGCGACCGCCTCGCCGCCCATGGCCCGGATCTCGTCGACCACCGCGCCGGCGGGGCCCTCCGAGCTGCCCGTGCCGTCGACCTCCGCGCCGAGGTCGTTGACCACCACCTTGGCGCCTTGCCTGGCGAACTCGAGCGCGTGGCCCCTCCCGATGCCGCGCGCCGCGCCCGTCACGATGACCACCCGATCGCTGCAGATTCCTGGCATGGGTGATTCTTAGTCGAAGATCGGCGCCGGGGTCCTGGTGCGCTTCAGCTCGAAGAACCCATCCGTGCCGGCCACCAGCAACACCCCGTCCCACAGCTTGGCGGCGGCATCGCCCCTCGGGATCGGGCTCAGGACCGGGCCGAAGAAGGCCACGCCGTTGACGCTGATCACGGGGGTGCCCACGTCGAGGCCCACTTGGTCCATCCCCTCGTGGTGGCTGGCCCGGATGGCGTCGTCGAGCTCGTCGTTGTCTGCTGCGTCGGCGAGCTCGTCGGGCAAACCCACCTCGCGAAGCGCCTCCACGTACGTGGCTCGCTCGCGCGGGAGCTTCTCGTGGTGGAACCTCGTGCCGAGGGCGGTGTAAAGGGGCGCGAGAACCTTGTCGCCGTGATTCTGGGCTGCGGCCATGCACACCCTCACCGGTCCCCACGCCTCGGCCATGAGCCGCTTGTAGTCCTCCGAGAGGCCTTCCTTGTCGGAGTTGAGGTAGGCGAGGGACATGATGTGCCAGCGCACCTCGACGGGCCGCACGGTCTCGACCTCGAGCATCCAGCGCGACGTGATCCACGCCCACGGGCAGAGCGGGTCGAACCAGAAGTCGGCAATGTCGCGGTCGGATGTCTTGAGGGTCTTGGGCATTGCAGTTTCCAACCCCGCCGGGGCCGGAAACCTTCCGCCGGCGAGGGAACCCAGTTCTCGCGGCAGCCTCCGGGAGAGGGCGACGCCGGCGATGGCGGCGGCGGCGGCGATCGCGAAAGCCGCCGACAGAGCAGTTCTCCCGCCGCC
>JBPCRR010000326.1:0-13308 GCA_050996645.1 Acidimicrobiales bacterium
GGCCACCCCGGCTGCGTAATAGCGCGCGAAGTCGACCGCCTCCGAGACCTCCGGGTCGGCCTCCGCAACGGTCTTTCCCCCTTCGACCGCCATGCATGCGATCAGCCTCCCCCGCCTTTGGTTGAGCACGTCTCCCACCCGCGCGACGACCACGCCCCGCTCGCTGTGGCTGAGCCTGCGCCACCGCTCACCGGCTGGGCGGGCCGCGGCGGTGGCTTCGCCGACGAGATCCGTCGTGGCCTGCACCCAGGTGTAAGCCACCTCGCCAGGGCGGCCCGGATCGAGGCCGCGGCCTGTTGCCGGAGCTTCGACCCAACGCCCTGCGACCCTTGCGGCCACGACTTGGGGAATGGATCCCCGCGGCGAGCCGAGCTCCTCTGACAACCACACCCGGTTGGCAACCAGAGAGAAGTCGGTGTCAGGCTCGTTGACGAACCCGCGGGCCGCATCGGTCGTCCTCGGTTCCGGAGGCCGGCCGCGGTCCTGGGTCCTGCGGGCACCCTCGGGCCTCGCGTGACGTTTTGCGACGGCCGCCTCGAAGCGGCTGCGCTCGGCTTCCCACACGGGATCGCCGGGGGTCAAGGCGTACTGGTGGCGTAGGAAGTTCTCGGGTCCGGTGTTCTCGTCGAAGCGGCGGACCAGGTAGGCGATGGCCGACTCGCTGTCGGCGCGGGCGGCGATCGGGGCATAGAGCAGCAAGCCTCCTGCTTCGCGCCGAAGGGCAAGAGCCACCGAGGGCGCCATCCCCTCCAGCATCTCCGCGTCCACCATGTCGTCGAGCTTCCGGTCGCGGCTCACCGTAAGAGCCCAAGCCAACTCAAAGACGTTGTGGCTCGCGACGCCGACCCGCAGTGCCCCACGGTTGGAGGGGTCCAGAGCCAGGTCCAGCATCCGCTTGTAGTTAGCGTCGACCCGGCTCTTGGAGTCCAGCGGAGCCTGCGGCCAACCCGTGAGCTCGGCCTCGACCCTCTCCATGGCGAGGTTGGCCCCCTTGACGATCCTCACCTTTACCAGCCCGCCGCCGCTGTCGCGGCGAGCTCGGGCCCAGGTGCACAGCTGCGCCAGTTCGGGAAGGGACTCCGGGATGTAGGCCTGGAGCACGATGCCTGCGTCGAGTGAGGCGTAGGTCTCCTCGTCGAGGACCCGGCGGAAGCTCTCGACCGTGAGACCCAGGTCGCGGAACTCCTCCATGTCGCGGTTGACGAACTTCGCCGGCTCGTGGCGAAGGGCCGCGTCGTACAGCCTCCGGAGCTGGTTGGCGATCCGATCCACCTCCTGGTCGAAGGCAACCGGGTTCAGCTGGGCGCATATCGAAGAAACCTTCACCGACACGTAGTCGACATCGGGCCGCTCCAACAGGTCGAGGACCCGTTGCAGCCGGCGCTCCGCCTCGTCGTCACCGAGGATCGCCTCCCCCAACAAGTTGAGGTTGAGCCTGACGCCTTGGTCCCGACGACGCTGGATGTGTCGGCGAAGTCGCCTCGGCTCGGCGTCGATCACGAAGCCCGCCAGCTCTCGGCGAACTCGCGCCGTCACCATCGGCATCACGATGGGAGCCAGCGCCCCAGCGAGCGCCACAGCCGCCCCGAGCGCAGCCCGGTCGATCGGCCCCATGAAGCGCGGCGTGCCGGCCGAGCGAACGATCGAGCGGAAGTGTCGGGCCGCCCGGCGCGGCTGGCGGATCCGCAACACCTCGTCGGTGAGGGCCAAGATGACGGCGAACCCGGCGGGGTCCTCGAGCAAGCGGGCGATGCGCTCCGCCTGCCGGCGCTCCGCGGGAGCCCTCAGCCGCCGTGACTCATCCCAGAGCGCTTCCGCCAGCCGCTCGCTTCGCTCGACCAGCCCCGCATCCCGAGCCGCGTTCGCCATGGGCGCGTGTTCCACGCCTGGCTGGTCTCAGGCCTTCGACTCGTAGCGGGTCATCTCGGCGCGCCCCACCACGTGCCAGTGCACCTCGTCGGGCCCATCCGCCAGCCGCAGCGTGCGCTGGCTGGCGTACATCCGAGCCAGCGGGGTCCATTGCGAAACGCCGGTGGCCCCATGCATCTGGATGGCCTCATCGATTATCCGGCAGACCCTCTCGGGCACCATGGCCTTGACGGCGCTCACCCACACCCTGGCCTCGGCGTTGCCCATGGTGTCCATCGCTTTGGCGGCGCGCAGGACCATCAGCCTCATCGCCTCGATCTCGACGCGAGCCTTCGCGATCACCTCTGGGTTCTTGCCGAGGCGCGCGAGCGGCTTGCCAAACGCCTCCCGACCAAGGCCGCGCTGCACCATCAGCTCCAAGGCGCGCTCGGCCACCCCGATGGAGCGCATGCAGTGGTGGATCCGCCCCGGTCCGAGCCGCATCTGCGAGATCTCGAAGCCGCGCCCCTCCCCGAGCAGCATGTTGGAAGCCGGCACCCTCACATCGCTGAAACGCAAGTGCATGTGACCGTGGGGAGCGTCGTCCTCGCCGAAGACGTGCATGGGGCCGAGGACTTCGACCCCAGGGGTTTCCATCGGAACCAGGATCTGTGACTGGCGGCGATGCGGCGGGGCATCGGGGTTGGTCTGCACCATCACGATCATGACCTTGCAGCGCGGATCTCCAGCCCCGGAGATGTAGTACTTCTCACCCTTGATGACCCACTCCTCACCGTCACGGACCGCGCTGCAGCGGATGTTTCTCGCGTCCGATGAGGCCACGTCGGGCTCGGTCATTGCGAAGGCGGAACGGATCTCGCCGTTCAGGAGTGGCTCCAACCACTGCCCTTTCTGTTCGGGGGTGCCGACCCGCTCGAGTACCTCCATGTTCCCGGTGTCGGGGGCACTGCAGTTGAGGCACTCCGACGCCAAGGGGTTCCTCCCAAGCTCTGCAGCTATGTACGCATAGTCGAGGTTTGACAGCCCTTGACCGGTCTCGGCATTGGGGAGGAAGAAGTTCCACAGGCCGTTGGCCTTTGCCTTGGCTTTCACGGATTCGAGGAGCTCCAGTTGGCCGGCACCGAAGCCCCATCGATCCTCTCTCCCCTCCCCGAGGCGGTAGTACTCCGCCGTGATCGGCTCGATGTCCGTGGCGATGAACGACTTGACCGCCTCGAACAGCGGCACCGCCCCCTCGGACATCGCGAGGTTCATGGCATCGTCGGTCGGTAGGCCTGAGTGCATTCCTGGCGCGGGCATGATGTGGTCCTTTTCCTCTGCCAACCGGGTTGGGCTGGCGTGGGGGTCACAATACGCCCCCGCCCCCGGGGCTGCGCCTGGCATCAGGCGCCGACGGTTTGGACCTGCTCGAAGCCGTGGGTGCCACTATCGCCGAGGGATGTCCAGCAGTTGAGATCGAGGCCAGAGGCGGCGAGCGGAATCGAACCGCTGTACAGGGCTTTGCAGGCCCTTGCCTAAACCACTCGGCCACGCCGCCAGGCATTGCCAGCGGAGGAGCTTACTTCCCGACCTCGCTCGGCAATGAGGCCGACCTAGGCGACGCCCGCTACGGTCGGCGGCGACCATGGACGTCCTGGCCCGAAACCTGAGCGCGGCGCATCGAGTCACCGTGCTGTCGTCTGCGCTGCTGACCCTGGCAGCCGCAGGGACGGTCGTCGCCGGCGCCCCGCAGGTGGCGCGGTTCGTGGTTTCCGGCCTCGCCCTGGCAGCGCTGGCGGCGGTGGTCGGCCAGTCGGTCGAGGCCGTCGGTGAGCGACTCGGTCCCGGGGCCACCGGGCTGCTCCAGTCCACGCTCGGCAACCTGCCAGAGCTCTTCGTGGGCATCTTCGCCCTGCGCCAAGGACTCACAACTGTGGTGCAGGCCGCCCTGGTGGGATCGGTGCTCGGGAACGCGCTCCTGGTCCTCGGCCTGGCCTTCATAGCCGGCGGCCTGCGCCACGGAACCCAGCGCTTCGACCCGGAGGAACCGCGTCTCAACGCATCCCTTCTGTTGCTCGCCGTCGGCGCGCTGGTGGTGCCAACCCTCGCCCACCAGCTGAACACCCCTGCAGCCAGCCACGCCGGCGCTTTGTCCGACGCCTGTGCCATCGTTCTGCTCGTCGTCTACGCCGCCAGCGTCCCGTTCTACCTGCGGCGCCGTTCGCCCCCCGTGGCCCGTTCCGCCGGGGAACCGGCAGGCACCGGCGCAGGCGTGCCTGCGGGAGCTCCGGCTTGGCCACCATCGCTGGCGATTGGGCTGCTCGCGCTCGCCAGCCTCGGCGCCGCGCTCGTGTCCAACTGGTTCGTTGACGCGTTGGTGCCGGCGACCCGGGCCCTCGGGCTGTCGCAGGCCTTCACGGGCCTCGTGGTGGTGGCCATTGCCTCGAACGCCGTCGAGCACGCGGTGGGCGTCCGCTTCGCACTCAAGGCCAAGCCGGAGTTCGCGATCAGCACGACCCTCAATAGCCCCCTCCAGGTGGCTCTGCTCCTTACACCGGTGCTGGTGCTCATCAGCGGCAGTATCGGTGCCCATCAGCTGACCCTCGTCTTCCCACCCCTACTCGTGGCCGCCCTGGCCGTGGCCGCGGTGGTGGTTGCGGTGGTGATCTACGACGGCGAGTACAGCTGGATCGAGGGCGTGGCTCTCGTTGGTTTGTACTGCATCATTGCCGCCGCCTTCTGGTGGGGCTGAGCCGCACCGCTAAGTTTCCCGGGATGCCGTACCGTATCTCGCCCGGAGACCCCTTCCCCCTCGGAGCCACCTACGACGGCCTCGGGACCAACTTCTCGGTGTTCTCGCAGTTGGCAGAGTCGGTCGATGTCTGCCTGTTCGCTGATGGCACCGAGGAGCGCGTACCCCTCTCCGAGGTCGACGCGTACTGCTGGCACGGCTACGTGGAGGGAGTGGAGCCGGGGACCCTGTACGGCTACCGGATGCAGGGCCCCTACGACGCCGAAGCGGGCCTTCGCTGCAACCCTTCCAAGCTCCTACTGGACCCCTATGCAAAGGCGGTAGACGGTGAGGTCCGCTGGGGCCAAGAGGTCTTCGGCTATGCCCTCGGGGCAGACGACCTCACGATGGACACCACGGACTCGGCCTCGTCCATGCCAAAGGCCATCGTCATAGACCCCGCCTTCGACTGGGGCGACGACCGACCTCCCCGCACCCACTGGCACGATCTCGTGATCTATGAGGCCCATGTGGAGGGGCTGACCTACCGCCACCCCGACATCCCCGAGGAACTCCGCGGCACCTACGCCGCACTCGGCCACCCGGCGATGCTCGAGCACTTCCTGTCCCTCGGCGTGACCGCCGTCGAATTGATGCCGGTACATCAGTTCATCCACGACGACCGCTTGGTGCGGGCCGGACTGCGCAACTACTGGGGCTACAACTCGATCGCCTACTTGGCCCCGCACAACACCTACGGGTCACGCAGCGGCCACCGGGTGGTCAACGAGTTCAAGGCGATGGTGAAGGCCCTCCACGGGGCGGGGATTGAGGTGATCCTCGACGTTGTCTACAACCACACAGCCGAAGGTTCCCACCTCGGCCCAACCCTTTGCTACAGGGGTATAGACAACCCCAGCTACTACCGCCTGGTCGACGGCGAGCCCCGGTTCTACAACGACACGACTGGCACCGGCAACCGCCTCCACATGCGCAACCCGCATGTGCTGCAGCTGCTCATGGACTCGCTTCGCTACTGGGTGCTCGAGATGCACGTCGACGGTTTCCGCTTCGACCTCGCCGCCACCCTGGCCCGCCAGTTCCACGAGGTGGACCGCCTCTCGGCGTTTTTCGACCTGATCCAGCAAGACCCGGTGATAAGCCAGGTAAAGCTGATCGCCGAACCATGGGATGTCGGAGATGGTGGCTACCAGGTCGGCAACTTCCCGCCGCTTTGGTCGGAATGGAACGGCAAGTATCGCGACTCGGTCAGGGACTACTGGCGCCAGGCGGGCACGCCGATAGGAGAGCTGGCCGAGCGCCTGACAGGCAGCTCGGACCTGTACGAGGCGACGGGACGCCGCCCCTTCGCGAGCATCAACTTCGTGACCTGCCACGACGGCTTCACGCTGCGGGACCTGGTCAGCTACAACGAGAAGCACAACGAGGCCAACGGCGAGGACGGCCGCGACGGCAGCGACGACAACCGCTCGTGGAACTGCGGTGTGGAGGGCGAGACAGACGACGCGGAGGTCGTCGCGCTGCGCCGACGCCAGGTGCGCAACCTGCTCGCGACGCTGTTTTTGTCACAAGGCGTGCCGATGCTGCTCGGTGGCGACGAGCTCGGCCGCACACAGAAGGGGAACAACAACGCCTACTGCCAGAACAGCGACATCTCGTGGTACGACTGGGACAACGTGGACCAGGATCTACGGGACTGGACCACGGCCTTGGTGCGGTTCCGCAAGGACCATCCAGTGTTCCGACGACGGCGTTTCTTCCAGGGTCGCCCCTTGCGAGGCTCCCCACAATCCGGCCGCCTGCCCGACATCGCGTGGTTCCGCCCCGACGGAGCGGAGATGACCGACGCCGACTGGGAGGTGGGCTACGCCAAGTCTCTCGCAGTCTTCCTGAACGGCAGCGCCATACCCGACCCCGATGTTCACGGCCGCCCGGTTACCGACGACTCTTTCTATTTGCTCTTCAACGGCTGGGAGGAGTCGCTCGACTTCGTCCTGCCCGATCAGCGCTGGGGCGCCAAGTGGTCGGTCGCCCTCGACACCGCCTCGCCCTTGCCCCTGGCCGGCCCGGGCCCGGAGCACCCGCCCGGGGGCACAGTGTCGGCGTCGCGGTACCACTTCATGGCGCTCGAGTGCCCCAAGTCTGACTAGCAGCACCCCTGCCCTGGTCAACCGAAGCCAGATCACCCGAAGCCAACTCACCCGAAAATCGACAGCCACTCGCCTCGGCTGCGCGGCTTCATGACCATGTTGATCTCCTTGACCGCATGCATGCTTCCCGTGGAGGCCGTCGAATAGCGGTGTCCCGGGAACACCGCCACCTCGTCGGGAAGGCTCGCAAGCCGCTGCAGGCTCTCGTACATGGCCTCGGGGTCGCTACCCGGAAGATCCGTCCGCCCGCAGCCCTCCAGGAAGAGGGTGTCGCCCGATATCAGCATCCCGTCGACCAGGAAGCACTGGCTTCCTGGAGTGTGGCCGGGGGTGTGCAGCAACTCCACCTCGATGGCGCCCACGGCGACCTTGTCTCCGCTGGCATGCCCGATCACGTCGCCCTGGGAGACCCCAGTCACCCTCCGGACCAGCGCGGCCTCATCTTTGTGGGCGTGGATGGGTACCGACACCAAAGACAGGAGTTGAGCCACGCCCTCGATGGTGTGGCCCATCATCGAGCCGCCGACGTGGTCGGGATGGTGGTGGGTGGCAAGCACACCCACGACCCTCATACCGTCGCCGGCCGCAACTTCCACCAGCTCGGCGACGCCGTAGGCGGGGTCGACAACCAGTGCCTCGCCCGAGGAGCGGTCACCCACGAGGTAGGCGAAGTTGACCATCTGCTGCGCCAACGGGACGCCCTTGGCGAAGTCCCGCCCGGACAGCAGTTGACGGAAGTAGAGCTGGTCGGCTTCGGGCACCGCCGCATCCTATGGCCGGACCGAACTCTCGCGAGAGGGGCCCGAGGCGGAATATCGACACTGAAGCAGCGTTGGAAGCTTCGAGCTCGACCTCGCCATCCAGCGAGCAAGCCAGGAGGCCCATGCCAGCCGTCACGGTCGACGACATCTCGTCCCTGCCCCGGATCCGCGCGGCGCAGCCCGATACCGGCGGCTTGCCAGCCGAGCGGGCGGTCCTGTCGGTCACGACTGCTCCCACAGGGTTCGAAGGCGAGGGTTTCCCGGTCCGCCGGGCTTTCGCGGGGGTGCCCCTGGAGGTGCTCGACCCGTTCGTGCACATGGACCAGATGGGCGAGGTCGACTACGCCCCCGGCGAGGCGCGCGGGACGGCCTGGCACCCCCACAGGGGCTTCGAGACGGTCACCTACATCATCGACGGGACCTTCGAGCACCAGGACTCGGCGGGTGGAGGCGGACTGATCACCAACGGCGACACCCAGTGGATGACGGCGGGCTCGGGGCTGTTGCACATAGAACGCCCGCCGGAGCGCCTCGTCGCGACAGGTGGCCTGTTCCATGGGATCCAGCTCTGGGCCAACCTGCCGGCCCGGGACAAGTGGGTGGCTCCCGGATATCAGGCAATACCGGCCGCCCGGGTCGCCCTGCTCCGCTCAGCCGACGGAGGCGCGCTCGTGCGCCTGATCGCAGGCGAACTCGGCACCCACGGGGGCCCGGGGCGACCCATACGCCGATGACCATGCTGCACGCCTCGATCGAACCTGGCGCCAGGCTCGAGCTGCCGTGGGACTCCCGGTCCAACTCCCTCGTGTACGCACTGGCCGGGCGTGGGACAGTAGGGGCCGATGCGCGCCTGTTGACCCACGGCCAGCTGGCGGTGCTCGGGCCGGGGGCCAACGTGGTGCTCCGCGGCGTCGAGGGACCCGACAGCCGCCACCCAAGACTCGAGGTGCTTGTCCTTGGGGGCCGTCCCATCGGGGAGCCCGTCGCCGCCCACGGACCATTCGTGATGAACACCCGAGCCGAGCTGCTCCAGGCCTTCGAGGACTTCGAGCGCGGCCGCATGGGAGTCGTGCCGCCTCACGCCCGCTGAGCCTGGCCTCCCCGGTGGCCTAGCCGTCGAGGTCGAAGCCGAGCCGCTGTAACACTGCTCGCCACTGAGCCTCAGCGGCTCCCGGCGAGGGAGGACGGAGCACCTGACGCCGGCGAGGGTCTGCCAACAGCGCCGTGACGGCGCGTGCGACCGAGTCTGGCGTGGGCTGACACACGGTGCTCCCGCCCAACTCGAGCTCGTATTGCAGGTTCTCGCGGCCGTGTCCTGGGACCACGTCGAGGAGCACAAGCGGGCGGCCGATCATGCGGGCCTCCCGACAGGTGTCTCCCGAGCTGGTCACAACCACGTCGGCCGCCGACATCAACTCGGGCACCCGGTCGGTGTAGCCGAAGGGGATCACCTTTCGCTGCTCTCGGGACATCGCTTCGAGCTTGGCTTCGGTCTTGGTGTTGCTGCCCGCCACCGCCAGCACCCAGTGGCCTGCCTGTGCGACCGCCGCGGCGATCTTGTCGAGAGGGCCTATGCCCCAGCCCCCCGACATCAAGAGCGCGCAGGTGGCGCCAGGAGGGATCCCGAGCGCCCGGCGCGCCTCATCGCGCGGCGCCGGCTCGTTGAATCCGGGGCGGACCGGCGCCACCACCACCTCGACGACGGCTTCGGGCCAGTAACGCCGGACGCTCTCGGCGGCGGCCGCCGAGATCACCAGGTACATGTCGGTCGGAGGTCGGACCCACAAGTGATGGACCATTGCGTCGGTGATGACAGCTACGGTCTTGAACGCGCCTCCCGCCGCTTCGATCTGGGCCGCCGCGACTGCTCCAGTCGGGAACACGGGCACGACCAGCTCGGGACCGAACCGGCTGATCTCCTCCTCCAGCCGCTGGCGCAGGCGGCCCACCGCGGTCCGGTCCGCGATGCGCGCGAGCATCCCACCGTCGCGAAGCTGGGAGAAGTGGAAGGCGTCGTACAGCGACGGATGGGCGAGCATCCGCCGAAACACGCGATCTCCGGCAGCGCCGGCGCCTTGGCCCATCAGGGTCATCGAGTCGACTATCGCTGTCTCGACCCCGGGCGGAAGCGCCGCTGCACAAGCCTCGGCCACGACGTCGTGGCCTTTGCCAAGAGACCCCGAGACGAACAACACCCTGGTGAGGCGCTGCGGAGTCACGAGGCGAGTGAATCCCGGCCAGACTCCGCTGCCACGACTCGACAGAAGCTCTCGACCACGTAGTCGGCCTCCTCAGCGGTCATGTCCGAGTGCACCGGCAGGCACACGTGACGCGCACAGACCTCCTCTGCCACCGGCAGTGGGGCCGCCCGCACGTCGGGCGACGAGGCGAACACCGGCTCGGCGTGAAGAGGCGTGGCGTACACCTCCCCGCTGCAGACCACCCCGAACTCCTCCTGCAGCCGCTCCTTGACCCTGGAGCGCTCGACGGCCGCCGGCAGCATCACGGGGTACTTGTAGTAGTTCGGACGCGAGCCATGCGGTACCTGGGGGCCGTGCAGGCCTGACACGCCTGACAAGGCCCTGTCGTAGCGCTCTGCCGCGCGACGGCGGACCTCGAGGAACTCCTCGAGGTGCTCGAGGTGCACCATGCCCACCGCTGCGTTGAGCTCGCTCATGCGCCACGCCGAACCGAGCCTGACGTGGCCGCCGCCGGAGAAGCTCGCCTTTCCCTGGTCCCTGTAGATCCGTGCCTCCTGGGCGAGCCCGTCGTCCGCCGTGACGATCATGCCTCCCTCGGCGCTGGCGATCACCTTCGTCGGATAGAACGAGAACGCGGCGGCGTGGCCGAAGCTGCCCGCAGCCGCCCCGTCAAGGCGCGAACCATGGGCGTGGGCCGCGTCCTCGACCAGCAACACGCCGCGCGAGTCACAGAGGCGGCGTATCGAGGGCACGTCCGCCGATATCAGCCCTCCTATGTGCACCACGACGACGACGGCCGTCTCGGTGGTGAGCACGGCCTCCACGGAGTCCGTGGTCAGCGCGAAGGTCCCCGCGTCGACATCCGCCAGGCGGACCCGCCCGCCGGCGTGAAGAACCGCTGCCGCAGTCGCGAAGAACGTGTTGGCAGGGACCACCACCTCGCGACCGTCGACGCTGATCGTGCGAAGGATGATCTCCAGTGCCGAGGTGCCCGAACTGGTTGCCACCGCATGCTTGGCGTCATGTGCCCCGGCGAAGGCATCCTCGAACTCGCGGGTGTATCGGCCGAGGGTGAGCGACCCAGACTCGAGAGCCGCATCCACCATCCCGAGGATCCGGCGCCGGTCCTCTGGGCCGAAGACCAACCGGGCGGCGGGCACGCGGTCGGGCACGGCGGCTACCTTATAACGGCGGCGTTCCCCCCCGGCGCCCTCGAACAGGAGATGTCAGGTCTGTGGCTGCTTTTGCGCGATGGTGCTCCCGGCACCGTCGGGTCGTCCTCGCTCTCTGGATCCTCGCGCTGGTCGGGTTCTTCGGACTGAAGACCGCCGCCGGCTCGGTTTCGAGCGACAACTTCACCCTGCCGCACACCGACTCCCAGGATGCCTACAACCTGCTGAAGGCAGACTTCCCGTCACAGGCCGGCGACACCGTGCAGATCGTCCTGCACGCCACCACCGGCCGGCTGACCGACCCACAGCAGGCCGCGGCCGCCACCGCCATGCTCGATCGCGTGGCAGCCCTCCCCCACGTCCGGTCGGTGACCAACCCCCTGTCAGCACCGCAGGCGAGAGAGCTCAGTTCGGACAAGACGGTGGGCCTCGCCGACGCCGTGCTCGACACCCAGGCCCATCACGTCCCGAAGGTCGCCGTGCAGGCGATCATCTCGACTGCCCAGGCAGCCGACCGTCCCGGCCTCCAGGTGCAACTGGGCGGCAACGCCGTCCGCGACGTCCAGAGTCAACGGGGAACATCGAACAGCCTCCTCCTCGGGGCGCTCTTCGCCATGATTGTCCTATGGATCGCGTTCGGCTCCGTTCTGGCCGCGCTGCTTCCTCTGCTGACCGCCATCATGGCCATTGGCATCGGCACCTCGTTCATCGCGCTGCTTTCACACGTATTCACGATCGCGCCCTTTGCATCCGAGCTGTCGATACTCATTGGCCTCGGCGTCGGAGTGGACTACTCGCTGTTCATCGTCAGCCGCCACCGAGCCGGCCTGAAGGCCGGGCGTCACCCAGAACAGGCAGCTGCCGCCGCGCTCAACACCTCGGGACGTGCAGTGTTCTTCGCCGGCCTCATCGTCTGCATAGCCCTGCTCGGCCAGTTCGCCCTCGGGGTGTCGTTTCTCTACGGGGTCGCGATCTCGGCCGCGTTGACGGTCCTGTTGACCATGCTGACGTCACTCACGTTGTTGCCGGCGATGCTCGGCTTCCTCGGCCCCAAGGCGCTCAGCCGCCGAGAGCGGCGCCGGCTGCAGACCGACGGCGCCCACGCGGAGGAGGCCGAGGGCCTCTGGGCCCGTTGGGCGGTGTGGGTGCAAGGCAAGTCGCTGCCTCTGGCCGCGCTCGGCCTGGTGGTGATCGTCGGCTTGGCGGTGCCGGTGCTGTCACTGCGTCTCGGGCTCTCAGACGAGGGCAACGACCCCCCCTCCACCACCACCCGCCAGGCCTACGACCTCCTGGCCAAGGGCTTCGGGCCCGGTTTCAGCGGCCCCCTCCAGGTCGCGGGCGCCTTGGGTTCACCACAGGACATCGAAGCCTTCCGTCAGTTCGTCGCCGCCGCTCAGCAGCAACCGGGTGTCGCCGCGGTAACCGCGGCGCGCGTCAGTCCCAACAGGCGAGCCGCGGTGGCGCTGGTCTACCCCACGACCGCCCCCCAGGACCCCAAGACCGCATCCCTCATGCGTCGCCTTCGCGGCTCGGTCGCGCCCCCCTTCGAGGCTCGCAGCACTCTCCGGGTCCATGTTGGCGGCGCCACCGCCACCACGGACGACTTTTCCCACCTTCTGTCCTCCAAGCTGCCCCTGTTCATCGGCGTCGTCGTCGTGCTCGCGTTCCTCCTGCTGCTGATCGTTTTCCGCAGCGTCCTCGTGCCCCTGACGGCCTCTGTGATGAACCTGCTATCGGTTGGCGCGGCCTTCGGCGTCCTCAACGCCATATTCCAATGGGGCTGGGCCGGCTCCTTCTTCGGCGTCGACCGCACCGGCCCCGTCGACGTCTTCGTCCCTGTCCTTTTGTTCTCCATTCTCTTCGGTCTCTCGATGGACTACGAGGTCTTCCTCGTCAGCCGGATGCACGAAGCCTGGGTGCACACCGGCGACAACCGCCACTCGGTCACGATCGGCCAGGCGGCCACCGGGCGGGTCATAACCGCCGCTGCGGCCATCATGATCCTGGTCTTCGGATCCTTCGTCCTCGGTGGTGAACGAGTGATCAAGGAGTTCGGGATTGGTCTCGGCGGCGCGGTCCTAATCGACGCCTTCGTCATCCGCACCATCCTCGTACCCTCAGTGATGCACCTCTTCGGCGCGGCCAACTGGTGGCTCCCTCGGCGGGTCGAACGGCTGTTGCCCCACGTGGCCCTCGACCCCGCCGACATCCCCGAGACGGTTCCCGAGCCGGTGGCGACGCCGGTTTAGCCTGACCTCTCTGCCGGCCGACATCGCCAGGTACGACCCCAACAAGATCAGCCCGAAGCCCGCTGCGGTGGACCAACCAAACGGCTCGGCCAGGAACGTCACCCCCAGCGCGACGGCCACCGCCGGGTTGACGTAGGTGATCACCGTCGCTCGGTTGGGGCCCACCTCCGCAATC